>CBDUBH010000171.1:0-1708 GCA_965365345.1 uncultured Melioribacteraceae bacterium | reverse complement strand
TTTCAGCGGAGAAGTTTATCTTGAACTTTCGCCAAAAATAAATAGTAATTCAAGAGTAACAACTTCAAACGGAGATATTCAACTATTTGTACCGGAAAATTCTAAAACGAGAATTAATGCGACTGTAATAATGCCAAATACTTTTTCTTCAAATGAAACATTTATTAAGTCTGATTTTTCTGAAGAATCAATCACCACAAAAAATAGAGGACGTCATAAAGAATCTTTCGTTATAAACGGCGGCGGCTCTGAAATACATTTAGAAACTTCTTTTTCTAAAATTACAATTAATAGAATTAAAAAGTAAAAAGTTGTAATTGTATGTAATTTAAATGCCTGAATTTGCAAACTTTCTGAACAAATTTTTCTATTTTTGCAGTGAACTTTTGTATAAACGGATTCGTCCAAACTTAAACACTTACGGAGAATGATTTGAGATTTAAGATTCTATTTTTAACATTGATTTTACCTATTGCAATAAATGCTTATCAAAAGGATAAAGTTAAAAAAGATACACTTGCACCAAAATTTCAAATAGATGCAATAAAATTAAGTGAACCGGTAAAAATTGATGGAATCCTTTCAGAAGAAATTTGGAAAAACGCACATCCTGTTTCAAATTTTAAAATGAGAAATCCGAAAGAAGGTGGAAATCCTACCGAAAGAACCGAAGTTTTTGTTGCTTATGATGATGAAGCAATTTACGTTGCGGCAAAAATGTATGATTCATCTCCCGATTCAATTTTGAAAAGATTAGGAAGAAGAGATGTTGGAACGAATTCAGATGAATTTGCTTTTTACATTGATCCTTACAGAGATAAAAGAACAGGATATTATTTTGCGATAAATGCTGCAGGCACTTTGTACGATGGTGTTTTATATAATGATGATTGGAGCGATAATTCATGGGATGGCGTTTGGGAAGGCAAAGTAAATATTGATAGATCGGGCTGGAGTGCGGAATTAAAAATTCCATATTCGCAACTTCGCTTTCACAATAATAACGAGCAAATTTGGGGCGTAAATTTCAAACGCAATATTATCAGAAAAAATGAAGAAAATTATTTGGTTGTGCGTCCTAAAAACGGAAGCGGATTTGTTTCAAGATTTGTAGAACTTAACGGAATTCAGAATATTAAAAATCCCGGTAAAGTTGAAATTACTCCGTACATTACAACAAAAGCCGAATACATTCATGCTGATGAAAATGATCCGTTTAACAATGGCTCTGTTTACAAGCCTTCAATAGGGGCTGATATTAAATACGCATTGAACAGCAATTTGATTCTGAACGCTACAATAAATCCTGATTTCGGACAAGTGGAAATAGATCCCGCAGAAGTGAATCTTTCCGATGTTGAAACTTATCTTCAGGAAAAGCGTCCGTTTTTTATTGAAGGTTCAAGCATTTTTAATTTCGGGAACGGCGGCGCAACTAATTACTGGAATTTTAATTGGTCCGGTCCTAACTTTTTTTACAGCCGCAGATTAGGCAGAGCGCCGCAGGGAAGTTTATCTGATAATGATTACGCAAACATTCCTGACGGTACAAAAATTTTAGGCGCGGCAAAATTAACCGGAAAAGTATTAAATGATTGGAACATCGGAGTAATAAGCGGATTAACAGCGCGTGAAAATGCTAAACTTGAATTTGAAGGAAAACAATTTGCACAGGAAGTTGAACCTCTTTCATATTACGGAGTTTACC
>CBDUBH010000170.1:0-1783 GCA_965365345.1 uncultured Melioribacteraceae bacterium | reverse complement strand
TTATAATTATAAAAGTCGAAAAAGTGGATCAACTGAACTAAAAATATTTGGGGTGAAAAATTATGAGTTTGACTGAAATTTTGCCGAGGTTAAGAAAATTGAGCAGCAAAGACAAATTGAAAGCGGTTCAATTTTTAGTAAATGAAATGGGAATTGCGGTTATTGCGCCGAATGTCCGCGGCTCATCAGGCTACGGAAAATCCTATCTTCAGCTTGATAACGGATTTAAAAGGGAAGAATCGGTTCAGGATATCGGAAAATTGATCGAATGGATTTCAAATCAAAATGAATTGGATGCCTCGCGGATTGCAGTTTACGGCGGCTCGTACGGCGGATATATGGTTTTGGCATCGATGTTTAATTTCAACGATAAATTGAAATGCGGAATTGATGTTGTGGGAATTAGCAATTTCGTTACTTTCTTGAAAAATACTCAAGATTACCGCAGAGATTTGCGCAGAGTTGAATACGGTGATGAGCGCGATCCAAAAATGAATGAATTTTTGATGAAAATTTCTCCGACAACAAACGCAAGCAAAATCAAAAAACCGCTTTTTGTTATTCAAGGATTGAACGATCCGCGCGTTCCGGTTACTGAAGCCGAACAAATTGTTGAAGAAGTTAGAAAAAATGATACGGATGTTTGGTATTTGATGGCAAAAGATGAAGGCCACGGTTTTGCGAAAAAATCGAACAGAGATTATTTAACAAATTCGATGATGCTGTTTTTGCAAAAATATTTGCTGCAGTAGAATTATGAGTAATTAATTTTTAATTATATAAAAGTGTCACGGCTTGTCGGGAGAATTTCTAAATTCAAAATTAAATTTAGTTTTAAAAAAGATTCCGGACAAGCCGGAATGACGAAATAATAATTTTGACAAAATTTAAATGAGCAGAAATTTGAGTTCTTTCCTCTCCCTTTTTAAGGGAGAGGATAAAAGGTGAGGGTTTACAAATTTATTCTTCCGCTATCAGAAAAGCAGTTTCTTTATTTTGCTTATCAACTCTGCTTGCCAAAATCCGGCATAAAAACAATGCATAATGCGGATGAATTTTTAGCGCGCTTATAAATTCTTTTTTCGTAATTCTAATCAAATTTCCTTCGGTTACCGCGCGCAAAGTTTCATCGCGTCTGTTGTTCAGCAAAAATGAAAGTTCGCCGATTATAATATCATCAGCGGAAATGTAGCTTACAACTTTATCATCAATAATAACTTCGTATTTCCCGCTTACAACATAATAAAGTGAATCACTGTATTCATTTTGTGCATAAACAATATCGCCCGCTTCATATTTTACAAGTTCGGAATTTTGAAAAAGCGCAGGAGTAAAATTAAGCGAAAGAGAATGTTCAATTTCAAAACTTACGGAATTTCCTTTTTCGTTATAAGTTAAATTTTTCGTAAAACTTTTTGCAAGTAAAATTCCTCTTCCATGAAGTTCAAAAAGATTTTCTTCTATCGTGCTGTCTTTTGTTTTCCGCCAATCAAATCCGTCACCGCCATCGGTAATTACAAATCTTGAATGATCTGAATTTATAAAATATTCAAATTTTTCAGTTTTCCTGTCGAAGAGGGCTAGTCCACTTTCACCCGTTCCGATCCATAACTTTCTGTTTTTATCTTCATGGATATCCCAAACGAAATTTTCTCCTTCCACATTTAAATTAATTGGTTCGGGATAGAAGTATTTAAATGTATTTGATCCACTTTCAAGTTTTACCAAACTATAAGTGGTACCAAACCAGGTAGTTCCCTCACTATCAACACAGATTGCCCTT
>CBDUBH010000169.1:0-1870 GCA_965365345.1 uncultured Melioribacteraceae bacterium | reverse complement strand
AAATAATTGAGATCCTTTTTGAAAAAACATTTCTTATAGATCATAATTTTTTATTAGTAATTGAAAAAAGAAAAGCGGAACCGAAAAATTTTCGGTTCCGCTTTTTAATTTTAAAAACACTTTTTCAAGAAAAATTATTTTTTCTTTGCCAATAATTCTTCAATCTGATCCATAACTTTGTTCATTCTTTGCATTGTCAATTCAAAAGGTTCAGATGAAAGCGGATCAATTCCGGCTTGTTTTATAAGGTCAATAGGATATTCCGATCCGCCGCCTTTTAATATTTTATAATAATTTTCAACTGCAGGTTTACCTTCATTAAATATTTTTTCCGCAAAAGCAGTTGAATAAATTAATGATGTTGAATATTGATAAACATAATATGAATAATTTATGAAATGCGGAATGTAAGCCCATTCATAAGCAATGTAAGGATCAACTACTGAAATTCCTTTATCATGACCGTAATATTTTTTTACAAGACTATAATAAAGATCGCTTAATTTTTCGCCGGTTACAGGTTCATCATTTTCCACAAGTTTGTGCATTTCCCATTCAAATTCAGCAAATAAAGTTTGTCTGAAGATTGTTGTTCTAAGCATATCCAAATAACTTCCCAAAAGGAAAATCTTTTCTTCATCATTTTTTACATTTTTTACCATGTAATTATTTAAAAGATTTTCATTCAATGTTGATGCTATTTCGGCAACAAAAATTGAATAATCTGCTGTTGCAAATTTTTGGTTTTTATTTGAAAAATAGCTGTGCATTGTGTGCCCGAGTTCATGCGCCAAAGTTGAAACTGATTCGTAATCATCATTATAATTCATTAAAATGTAAGGATGAACATCGTAAGCTGCGCCTGATGAATACGCTCCGCTTCTTTTTCCCGCTGTCGGCAAGTAATCAATCCATCTTTCATTAAAAGATTTTCTTAAAACATCTGTATATTCACTGCCAAGCGGTTGCAAGCCTTTAATTATTACTTCCTGTCCTTGTTCAACGTTAAATTTAAAATCCAATTCTTTTACAAGCGGTGTGTATAGATCATAATAATGAAGTGTATCAACGCCCAACATTTTTTTCTTTAATTGCAAAAACCTGTGTAGTGTTGGTAAACTTTTATTTATTTGAGTAATTAAATTTTCATATACTGAAGTCGGAATATTTGCCCCTGATAAAGATGATTCAAGTGTGGTTTTGAAATTTCTGTTCTTTGCATAAAAGAAACTCGTTTTCAATTTACCAGCCATATTTGCGCCGATGGTATTTTGAAATCTTTTATAATTTTCAAAAAACTCTTTAAATATTTTTTCCCTGTCAACGCGGTTTTCAACAGCACGGAATTTTGTAAAATTTGAAGATGTCATTTCAATTTCGCTGCCATCGGAAAGTTTAACTTTTGGATTTGGCATTTCGGCATTTGTAAAAATTGAATAAACATCCGAAGGCGTTCCTCTCATCATTCCGGCGCTTGCCAATATTTTTTCTTCATTAATGGATAAAGTATGTTCACGCAATCTTTGAATATCTTTAATGAACATTTTATACTCTGCCAATTCCTTTTTTTCATTAAAGAATTTCTGAATTTTTTCAGGATCAATCTTTACAATTTCAGGACTAATAAAAGAAGTTTTTTCTGAAAACTGAGTTCCTAAATTCATTGATTCCTGATTTAACGATTGGTTTTTAGAATTTCTTAAATCCTCATCGCTTAAAGTATTTGAATAATTTATCAATAGATAAAATTCTTTTAAAGTGTTGAAATAAAGATCAAGCGCGCTGTAAAGAGTTGAAGCATCTTGATCGAGTTTGCCTTTGTATTTTGCAATTTCATCAAGATTTTTCGAAATATTTTTTTTGGATTGCT
>CBDUBH010000168.1:0-1883 GCA_965365345.1 uncultured Melioribacteraceae bacterium | reverse complement strand
ATCTGGATTCAGGAAATTCACAAAAAGCTGGGCAATTTTAGGAAGATCAAGAATCGTTGGAAAGAATTTCGATATAAGCCAAATCGGATTTGTTCCATGGCGCGGAACAGCCCAAATGACAGCGCTTACCGGTCCGATTAAATATTACGAAACTGGATATTTAAGAAATTTGATGATCTATTCCGGAATTGATGTAAATTATCAGGATTAAGATCTTTATACAGATCATTTCGGAGTTTTGGGCTGGAACATGAATTTCAGAAATAACTGGGGTTATGAAATCAATTTAAATGCAGGAAGGGCAAAAGAAGAAGATACGGTTTTTACAGGATACGGAGCAACTTTCAGTTCATGGTTCAATATTTCACCGGCATGGAACGCAAATGTTTGGGGCGGATTTGATAAAAGTTATAATTTCGGCAGGGATTATTTAGCAATAAATCAATGGCTTGGCGCAAGTTTCGGAGTTAATCTTTCAAAAAATTTAAGTATCGGCTCAAATTTCAATATGTGGGTTGAAAATAATCCTGATGGAAATATTGAAGAAATTACATATAATGCGCGTCCGAATTTAAATCTTATTCCTTTCAATAATTTGAACATGCAAATCTATGTTGATAATGTTTTTACACGCACAAGCGATAAATTGCAAAATGTTATTGGCGGATTATTAGTTTCGTATAATTTTGCTCCTAAAAGCTGGATATATTTTGCAATAAACGAAGTAAAAAGCAGAGAAGAAATTTTTGAAAATGAAAAATTAATAAGCAACAAAATGAGAACTACTGATAGAGCTTCGGTTTTCAAAATAAAATATTTACTTTACTTATAGATATTTAAAATAAGTAATTTGAAAAAGCGTTTGGAAATTTTTCCAAACGCTTTTCTTACTTTAAATTCATTTCAAAATTCACTTTTCGTTAAATCCGGTTGGAAATAAATTTCGATTTTGAAAAATATTTCAAAAAAATAATTCTTTTTAAAAAAAATCTTAATCCGGATAAGAAATAGATTGTTAAATAAATCAGATTTTTTTGAAAAATTTAATTTGATTTTCCGAGAACGGTCAATTTTCAAATATTAATATTAATAAAGTCGAAGCTGCAAAATTAATTTTTTAGAAAATTAAAATTTTAGTGTAAAATTATTTGACTTTATTTTTATTTTTTATATTTTATAGAAAAGCATCACAGAGGGCGCAAATTCGGATGCTTATCCAAATGATAATAATTATTCTTTATATATCCAATTGTTGTTGGAAATGAAACTATTTGTAATATTTATTCTTCTTTTGGGGAAAACTATTTTAGCACAACAGCTTTCCTTGGATAATGATAACGTTTCGCAAACAAGCAAATACGATCTGCTTGAACTCGGAACAATTATTATTGATGAAACCCAATCAAAATTGGGCGCGGATTTCTTCGATCTATTCTACACTAACTGGGATGCCTACTCTGAATTTCTTCAAGATAAAAGTTTTCAAATTATAATATCAGAAAAACCGATGCGCGGGATTGGTACGCAAATTTCAGTTAAAATTGATGACACTGAAATTTTTCAGCAATTTTTACAACCGCGATTGGAGTTAATTCAAGAATTGGCAGTGTACGCTGCACAATATACAGCTGAATATATTAGTAATTATGAAAATATTCAAAAGGATCTTCAGGGTGAGGACCTTATAGGTTCAGGAATTTATTAGAGGGTTATAATGAAAAGAACTATTATTACTTTGGGCATTTTATTTTTAACTTTCATTACAACAGAGATCAAATCTCAAGAATTAGTTTACCGGCCAATCAATCCATCATTTGTTGGTGGAAACTCATTTAATGCAGCATGGTTATTATCATCAGCACAGGCACAAAACACAATCACCG
>CBDUBH010000167.1:0-2000 GCA_965365345.1 uncultured Melioribacteraceae bacterium | reverse complement strand
TGCTTCACCAAGACCTTTAGATGTTCTAAATTCTGATATTATAGGAATGTTAGCCGAACAAGGTAATATTGTTATAGCCTGCGGTGGCGGCGGAATTCCGGTTCATATTGATGAAAAAAATCTTTTTCAACCAATTGAAGATGCGGTAATTGATAAAGATCTCGCTTCAGCACTTTTGGCTACTCAAATAGGAGCTGATGAGTTTTACATCTTAACTGATGTAGCAAAGGTTTGTTTAAATTTCAACAAACCAAATCAACAGCAACTTGATGAACTAAAAGTTGAAGATGCTAAAAAATATTATGAAAGCGGAGAATTCGGTGCAGGAAGTATGGGTCCGAAAGTTTTAGCTTCCGTAAATTTTGTTGAACATACCGGAAAGCAAGCAATAATCACTGAAGCCACAATGCTTTCAGATGGAAATGCAGGAACAAAAATAGTTTTATAATTTAATGCGCTAACTTCAGTTAGCGCATTTTTTTAAATAAAAATAAAAATTGGAGTTACTAAAATGGTAAATATGAAAGGCAAAGATCTTATTTCTATTCAAGATCTTTCATTAGAAGAAATGTGGCAAATATTTGATTTAAGTGCTTCATTAAAAATGAAAAGATTAACCGGCGAACCCCATAAAGTTTTAGATGGTAAAAAACTTGGAATGATCTTTTCAAAACCATCAACAAGAACAAGAGTTTCCTTTGAAGTTGGTATTTATGAACTTGGCGGAATCGGACTTTATTTCAATCAAAATGATCTTCAATTAAAGAAGAGCGAAAGCGTTGCTGATACAGCAAAAGTTTTAGCCAGATATTTAGACGGAATTATGATCAGAACTTTTGATCATCAGGATGTTGTTGATCTTGCAAAATACGCTGATATTCCGGTTATCAACGGCTTAACTGATTTGTTACATCCTTGCCAGGTTTTAACTGATCTTTTCACAATTTACGAAAAGAGAAGAGAATTGAAAGGATTGAAATTAGCATATATCGGTGATGGAAATAATATGGCTCACAGCTTATTGAATGGCTGTTCAAAAGTCGGAATGGATATTTCAATAGCTTCACCAAGCGGATACACTCCAAATGAGGATATTGTAAAATCAGCAGAAGCAAATGCAAAATATATGGGAAGTAAAGTTGAAATTACTGATGATCCGGTTGCAGCAGTAAAAAATGCAGATATAGTTTACACAGATGTTTGGGCTTCAATGGGACAAGAAAAAGAAGCACAAGAAAGAAAAGCTAAATTCCAGAAATATCAAATTAATCCTGAATTAGTTAAGAACGCTAAAGAAGATTACTTATTCTTACATTGCTTACCGGCTCACAGAGGCGATGAAGTTGTTGATGAAGTAATTGACTCCGCAAATTCAGTAGTATTTGACGAAGCTGAAAACAGATTGCATGTTCAAAAAGCTATCATGGCTTTAACAATGTGATTTGGATATCAGGGAACAGTTTCTTAAGATCCTCTTTGATGAAATTCGAAGAGGATTTTTTTATTAATTTTTATAAAAATAAAAAAAAAGTATAATTTATTAGGTGATTAGAATTGTCATTTCGAAGCGAAGCGAGAAATCCTAATCTTTTTTATAATTGCTGAGAATAGAAAGAAGTTTAAGGCTAAAATTATGAAAGAAAAATTTAAAAATATATTTTACTTTTTACAATTTTTACTTATATTTATGAACCGAATTTTTTAAGGGCAGATAGCTCAGTCGGTAGAGCAAAGGACTGAAAATCCTTGTGTCGGCGGTTCGATTCCGTCTCTGCCCACTTTACTCAAAGGCGTGTTTACCGAGCACGCCTTTTCTGTTTTAAACAAATGCTGCGAAAATGAGCAAAAAAAAAGCTTTTGTAGAATTTTGTAAATTAAAATTCGAAATTTCTATAAAACAGCATGAACTTAAAAATTTAGGCTAATAACTTCAAAATTAAATTTAATGACTATTTAATGACTTTAAAATTGGAAATTAGTCATTAAAAAAGTCATTAAAA
>CBDUBH010000166.1:0-2050 GCA_965365345.1 uncultured Melioribacteraceae bacterium | reverse complement strand
TACTTGCTTTGAATGCTGCCATTGAAGCTGCAAGAGCAGGTGAACAGGGAAGAGGTTTTGCAGTTGTGGCTGATGAAGTAAGAAAATTAGCTGAACGTACAACAAAAGCTACGAAGGAAATTGCCGATACGATAAAATCAATTCAGCATGAAGCAAAAGAAGCTGATAAATCAATGGAAGAATCAAACGATGCGGTAAAAGAAGGAATTAGATTGACTGAAGAAGTTGCGCAAGCACTCAAATCTATTCTTGAAGGTGCCGATAAAGTTAGTTTTGTTGTAAACGATGTTGCGCTTGCAAGCGAAAAACAATCAGCTTCGGCAGAACAGATAAGCAGAAATATTGAAGGAATTACAACTGTTACCCAGCAAGCCGCAGCAGGAATTCAGCAAATTGCCCGTGCAGCCGAAGATCTTAACAGACTTACCGAAAATCTGCAAAATTTGGTTTCAAAATTTCAAATTGATGTAAATTCCGGAATGCTGGCAAAAAGCTCTTTTAAAGTTCAAGAAAACGGTTATTTAACCAAATATTAATTTTTAAGTTTTCCATTCTTTTAAATCCCTCGAAATTATTTTTTCGGGGGATTTTTATTTAATCAATCTTTTCTTGTTAATTATTAAATTTTTCATCCGATAATATCGGTTAAGTTGTATTATTTTGTAGAATGAAAGGATAATATGAAAGCAATTATTAATCTATCAACAAATTTAAAGTTGGTGATCGCTGCTTTGGTAACTTTGGTTATTACGTTTTTTTCAATTGTTTTGTTTGATCTTAATATTTCGGTTCTAGTTATTACCGGCGTTTCTGTAACTTCAGGATATTTATTCCTTTTATTCACTTTAAAAAATAAACTTTCCAAAGTACACACCAAGATTTCAAAAAAAGAAAAATTGGCAAAAGATGATTTTGAAAACGGAGATCCTGCTTCCAAAGTTCTGTTTAATTTTTATGAAAGATTAGAAGAAAGAAGTAAAAACTCTGAACAAATAATTGAAACAATTAAAAAAGCTTCAAATGAAAATAACATCGAAAAAACTTTGAATATTATTTTAGAAGGCGCTAGAACAATTACAAATTCCAAATATGCGGCGCTTGGAGTTTTTGATTCCAATAAAAAAGTACAAAAGTTTTTTCACATAGGTATGGATGTTTCGGATGTAAAAAGAATCGGGCATTATCCTGAAGGAAAAGGTTTGCTGGGTTACATTCACGAAACCAAAAAACCTTTACGTTTGGAAGATATGAAACAACATCCTAAATCTTTCGGCTTTCCAAACGGACATCCTCCAATGCAATCCTTAATGGCAGTTCCGCTTCTTTTCCGCGAGAAATCTTTAGGAAATCTTTATGTATCCGATAAAAATACAGAAGATAAAATTTTTAATGAAGATGATGAACAGACAATAAGATTGTTTGCTCAAATTGCCGCAAATGTAATTCAGGAAAAATATACTCAAGAAGAAATTACGCGCGATAAAAATTATTTGGAAAATGAAATTAGTGATCTGTTAAAGATAATTGATAAGCTTTCCGAAGGAGATCTTACGGTTCAAATTTCACACGATGCGCATCATGCTGAAATTGCAAAATTGAAATTAAGATTGGAAAAAATGATCGTCAATCTTAATGATCTTATCAATAAAGTTAAAGAATCAGTTCAGGCGACTGCAAGCGCAAGCAATCAAATTTCTGCAAGTACCGAGCAAATGTCATCAGGTGCACGTCAGCAAACAATGCAAGCAGTTGAAGTTGCGGGCGCAGTTGAAGAAATGGCAAAAACAATTATGGAAACTTCGGCAAATACTACCGTTGCAGCAGAAACCGCAACAAAAGCAGGCAATAATGCGGTTGAAGGCGGAAAAATTGTTATTGAAACCATTAATGGAATGAACAAAATTTCTGAAGTTGTTTCAAAAGCAGCAATTACAGTCGAAACTTTGGGTAAAAGCAGTGATCAAATAGGCGAAATTATTCAAGTGATTGATGACATTGCTGATCAAACAAATTTACTTGCTTTGAATGCTGCCATTGAAGCTGCAAGAGC
>CBDUBH010000165.1:0-2186 GCA_965365345.1 uncultured Melioribacteraceae bacterium | reverse complement strand
CACTTTTTTATTTTTTGGGGATTTGTACTTTTTATTTTTGCAGTAGTTGAAGGAATATTTCAAGGATTTTATTCTGACTTTAACTGGAAATTTACGGGTCCTTTTTACACTCTGATTACAATCACACAAGATCTTTTTGGATTGCTTGTAATTATTTCGGTTTTAGCGGCACTTTACAGAAGATATATTGTTCGCGTTCCTAGATTGGAAACCGGGAAAAAAGAAAAACTTGATGCGACAATAATTCTGCTTATAATCATGTTCGTTGTTGTTTCAATGTACGGGCAAAATATGTCGCACATTGCAATGCAGAATTTCGAACTTGCAAAATATGAGATTCGTCCGATTTCAAAAGCGTTAAGTGAAATTTTCTTTTCAGTAAATTCTTCAAGCGCTCCGGTTTATTTTGAGATTTTCTGGTGGCTCCACATCTTAATAATTTTGGCATTCTTAAATTATTTACCTTATTCAAAACATCTTCACGTATTAACTTCTGTGCCGAATGTTTATTTTGAAAAAACTAAAGATAGAAAAACAGAAATTAAACCGATAAATTTGGAAGATGAGAGTATTGAACAATTCGGCGTTGCGGATATTGAAGATTTGACATGGAAGCAGCTTTTGGATGGCTACACTTGTACAGAATGCGGAAGATGTTCTGCCGCTTGTCCTGCAACAACAACAGGCAAAGAACTTTCTCCGCGTAAAATTATTGTTGATATTAGAAAAAGAACAATGGAAAAAGCACCGTTATTAGTAAATGGCGCTGCTGTTGATAAAGAAAATTCTAACGGAAATAATTCCGATATTTTAGAAAAGAAATTAGTACACGGATATATTTCATCAACGGAACTTTGGCAATGCACATCATGCATGGCTTGCGTTTATGAATGTCCCGTTACAATTGAACACCTTGATTCAATTATGGATATGCGTAGAAATTTAGTTTTAATGGAATCTGATTTTCCGGCTGAACTGAATACGGTTTTCAGAAATCTTGAAACAAATTTTACTCCTTGGGCTTTTAATTCTCAGGATAGAGCAAATTGGGCTGAAGGAATGAATATTAAAACAATGGCTGAAGATCCGGATGGTGAAATTTTATTTTGGGTCGGCTGTGCTGGCAGTTTTGATTCCCGTTACAAAAAAGCAACTCAGGCATTTGCAACTTTAATGCAAAAAGCCGGAATTAATTTCAGGATTTTAGGAAACGAAGAAAAATGCAATGGAGATGTAGCAAGAAGATTGGGAAACGAATATCTTGCACAAATGATGATGCAGGAAAATATCGAAACGCTTAATAAATACGGCGTAAAAAAGATCGTAACTGCTTGTCCGCATTGTTTTAATTTTATGGGAAAAGAATATAAACAGTTCGGCGGAAATTACGAACTTATTCATCATACCGATATGATAAATGATCTGATAAAATCAGGTAAAATAAAATTAAAAGAAAGCGCAGAAAAAAATAAAATTACTTATCATGATTCTTGTTATTTAGGAAGATACAACGGAATTTACGATGCGCCGCGTGATATTCTAAAGAATATCGAAAATGTTGAAATTGTTGAAATGGAAAGAAGCCGCGATAAAGGATTTTGCTGCGGTGCCGGCGGCGGAAGAATGTTTATGGAAGAAGTTCAAGGCGAAAGAATAAATATAAACAGAACACAAGAAGCAGTCGGAACTGATGCCGGCGAAATTGCTTCGGCTTGCCCGTTTTGTATGACAATGCTTACCGATGGCGTAAAAGCATTGGAAAAAACAGAAGAAGTTCAAGTAAAAGATATAGCGGAAATAGTTTTAGAAAATTCAATTTAATTCATTAACAAAATTCACTCGGAGGAAAAATGAAAGAAAAATTTGAAGAATTGAAAAAATTTGTTGAAAATATGGAAACAGATTTAACAAAATTTGTTGAAAAAGGACAAGCCGCAGCAGGCACAAGACTTCGCAAAGATTTAAGCGAATTGAAAAAGATGGCTCAAGATATGAGAAATCAAATTCAGGATATTAAAACCGAAAGAAAAGGCGATAAATAATTTCCGGTTTTAGTACTCTATTTCGGGAATTGTCTTATTCTTTCAAAAATTAGTTTTTAAAAATTTTTAAAATAAATTAAAAGAAAATTATGAGACAATTCCCGTATAAAATTTTTATTGGAGCATTTCTTTTAGTTTCTACAT
>CBDUBH010000164.1:0-2468 GCA_965365345.1 uncultured Melioribacteraceae bacterium | reverse complement strand
TCGGTTGCCGGTGTTCCGCCGGATTATTTCAGCGCCACAGGTCAGCTTTGGGGAAATCCGCTTTATAAGTGGGATGAAATGGGAAAAGATGAATATAAATGGTGGCGAATGAGAATTGAAAATCTTTTAGAATTGGTTGATATAATAAGAATTGACCACTTCAGAGGATTTGATGCTTACTGGGAAATTCCTGCCGGCTCGCCAACTGCCGAAACAGGAAGATGGGTAAAAGGTCCCGGACACAAATTTTTCAATGCAGTAAAAAAACATTTAGGTGATCTTCCTATAATTGCAGAAGATCTTGGTGTTATTACAAAATCAGTTGAAAAACTTCGCGATGATTTCAATCTACCCGGAATTAAAATTCTTCAATTTGCTTTTGGAACAGGAATGGAAAACAAATTTCTTCCTCACAACGTAATTAAAAATTGTATTGTTCATACCGGCTCACATGATAACGATACTACAAGAGGATATTTCGAAAAAGCAAAAGAAGATAAAAATTCTGATATTTTCGAATTTACAAAAAACTACTTGGATTATTTTGGTGATGATGCAGCAATTATAAATGAAAAATTAATAAAAGCTGCGTATATGACTGTTGCCGATATGGTTGTAATTCCTATGCAGGATGTCTTAAATATGGGAAGCGAAGCAAGAATGAATTATCCCGGTAAACTTGGCGGAAACTGGACATGGAGATTTACCTGGGAACAAATTTCCCATGATTTGGCTTCACGATATAAAAATTATACAATTTTATATGACAGACCTCCAAAGCCGAAAAAAGATGTTGAAATTGAAACCGATGAAGCTTAACTTAAATTTATGTACCAAAAAATATTCTGATATATGTTTGATTTTTTAAAGAAAATTCTTGGAGATGAATCAAATTCAGATTCAAGCAAAAGTGTAACTGAAAGCGATCGCATTCAAAAAGTTCAGGTTGCAACTTGCGCTGTGCTTTTAGAAGTTGCAAAAGCCGATAACAATTTTACCGAAGTTGAAAAAAATAAGATCTTCAAGATCATAAAAAATACTTTTCGCATTAGCGATCAGTACATTTCGGAACTTATGGAATTAGCAGAAAGTAAAATCGAAAAAAGCGTAAGCATGTACGAATTTACTAATAAGATCAATAATTATTTTTCACAGGAAGAAAAATTTGAAATTCTTATCAATCTTTGGAAGCTGGTTTTAGTTGACGGAAGTATTGACCCGCAGGAAGATCATCTGATAAAAAAAGTAGGAAGCAATTTTAACTTTCATAGAAAAGAAATTGTTGATGCAAAATTGATTGCGAAGCAGGAAATGGAAAAATAAAAAAAGCCCCGATTTAATCGGGGCTTTTGATTTTTAAATTTTATCAAAAAAATCAAATCTTTTTTGCCAATTCTTTTTCAATTACATTTTTCACTGTGCTGCTGGTCGGTTCAATTTTACTTTTATACCTTTCAACAATCTCACCGTTTTTTGAAACAATAAATTTTTCAAAGTTCCATTCAATTTCACCTTTGCCTGTTTTCGGATTGTCAGTCAATTTTGCATATAAAGGATTTTTGTCTTCTCCGGTAACTTTTGATTTATCAAACAATTTAAAAGTTGTTCCGAAATTAGTACTGCAAAATTCATAAATTTCTTCATTAGTTCCGGGTTCCTGCTGTCCAAAATCATTACTCGGAAAAGCCAAAATTTCAAATCCTTTATCTTTATATCTTTCATAAATTGTTTGCAAACCTTCGTACTGGCGAGTAAAGCCGCATTTGCTCGCGGTGTTCACAATCATTAAAACTTTTCCCTTGTATTTAGAAAGCGGAACCATATTTCCATCCATATCTTTTACTGTAACATCATAAATATTGCTCATTTTGGTTGAGTCCTTTACTTGATTTGAATCAACAACATTTTGAACTCTTTGAACTTCAGTTTTTTTATAATTGTCTGTTTTATTTTCACCTGAACATCCGTAATAAAAAATCAGAGAAATTACGGAAAAAAGAAAAACGAGTTTCATCTCACACCTCGGATAAATATTTCTTTCATATTAATTAAAATTTTTATGAAATAAAATATGAATTTTAAAATCATTTATAAAACCGTAAAATTTGCACAGATCAATTTTAGAATACTTATTTGTAATTTAATTTCTTTACAGATCATTTTTTTACAATTTAAATTACACCAAACAAAATTTCAAATTTAATTTTTGAATGTTGATTCATTTATATTTTTTTTGAATTTTGAATCAAGATTCAATAAATACTTTTAAAACAAAAAACGCCGGATAGAAATAATTTTCAGATCCGGCGAAAGTTTTAAGAACAAAATTATTTTATGAATATTTTTAATCAGCCATTAATGCAGCTATTGCAGCAGTGTTTACAATATCCATAACGCTGCAACCGCGACTTAAATCGAAATAAGGTTTTGTTAATCCTATTCTCCATTAGAGGGGGAGAAGAAGATTG
>CBDUBH010000163.1:0-2639 GCA_965365345.1 uncultured Melioribacteraceae bacterium | reverse complement strand
TTTGGGATTTGCTTTTGTATCGGCTGCATTTTCCGAAAAATTTAAAATTGCCGAAGAAAACCTTAACATGAAAAGCGATATGAATTTGGAATTCACTTACAGTTATCAAATTTTGGATTTAATAAGAGTGCAGCCGAATTTGCAATACTTTGTAAATCCTGTTTTTAATGAAAACCGTCAAAATATAATTTCATTCGGAATGCGTTTAGAGGCAGCATTAAATAAATCAATTATTTTAAAATAAATATTGACATATTTATCCGAATTTAATATTTTTATTTGGATTAAATCTAAATAATATGCAAAATAAAATGAATGCGATAAAATCACCTGAGATTAAAGAAGCCGAAGAAAAATTCTATAATTTTCTTAAAGAAGGAAATAACAGAATTACGCCCGAAAGATTTGAAGTTTTGGATGCGGCTGTTGATTTTAAAGGACATTTCGGGGCTGATGATCTTTTTATCGCACTTAAAAATAAAAAATCGAGAGTTTCGCGCGCAACGGTTTACAATACGCTTGAACTTTTATCGCAATGCGGAGTTTTGGTTAAAAGAAACTTCGGCGATAATTTAAATCGTTATGAGAGCGCTTCCGGTAAAAAACGCCACGATCATTTGGTTTGTGTAAATTGCGGAAAAATTATTGAATTCAGTTCTTCAAGACTTCAAAATTTGATCAACGAAATAAGCAAAGAAAATAAGTTCGAAGTGACAGATTATTCTTTTAACATATTTGGAATGTGTGATGTTTGTAGAAAACAGTGAATCAAAAAATAATGATTATAAATTATTCACTTTGGATAAAGTGAAAAAAGGAAAAACAATTTCAATTGTAAATCTTCCTGAAGGATTATTGAAAATTCAATTGATACGATTGGGCGTAACCGAAGGCGCGGAAGTAAATTGTTTGGAAAGATTGCCAGGCGGTACGGTTGTTCTTCAAAAAAACAGACAGGAAATTGCAATAGGTTACGATTTAGCAAAAAAAATTGAAGTACTTTACATTTGAGAGATATATGAAATCAGATTCGATATTAAATATAAAACATAATGAAAATCATCCGCATATGGATGAAAACGAAATTATTACTACTACCTCACCCAAAGTTGTTCTTGCCGGAAATCCCAATGTCGGCAAATCACTTTTCTTCAATTATTTAAGCGGAATGTATGTTGATGTTTCAAATTTTCCCGGAACAACAATTTCAATTACAAAAGGGAAATTTAAAGATTACGATGTTTTTGATACTCCGGGGGTTTACGGAGTTTCATCTTTTAATGATGAAGAAAAAGTAGCGCGCGATATAATTCTAAATGCCGATGTAATTTTGAATGTTGTAAATGCGCTTCATCTTGAACGAGATCTTTTCCTTACGCTTCAATTAATTGAAATGGGAAAAAAAGTTACAATGCTTCTGAATTTCAGTGATGAAGTGAAAAAGCGCAAAATCAAAATTGATGTTAAAAGACTTTCAGAACTTTTGGGAATTGATATTATTGAAACTTCCGCAATTTCAAAATCCGGATTTGATAAATTGGAATCCGCAATTGAAAATGCGCACGAAGGAAAGCAAACTCAGGATCTTCATTCGATCCTTCACGAAACTTTAAACAGAGTCGGCTCGCAGGCAGAAGCACTCGTAATTTTGGAAGGTGATGAATTTATTGCCGAAAAACACGGAGTTGAATGCGGCACAGCTGATGACAGAGAAAAAATTTACATTAACCGCAGAAACAGAGTTAACGAAATTGTAAGCGAGGTTGAATTTGAGGATTCGAAAAAAGGTGAATTCTTAAATAAACTTGGAAGATATTCATTAAATCCTTTTACGGGAATCCCGATTTTAGCGGTTGTGCTTACAATAGTTTATTTTTTCATTGGCGATTTTGTTTCGCAAACGGTGGTTGGTTACACCGAAGATACTTTGGGAAAAGGCGAATTTGAATATCACTTAAAATCATTTGTAGCAAAATATACCCAAACAGATATTTTTGTTGAATCTTTTGATGCGGATGAAAATGTAATTGATTCAAAAGAATTTAATTTTCCGGAAGGAATGGATTCAGATTTGCAGAAAACACAAGATTTCAAAAGTATTTCATCAAATTCAAATACCGCAACAGATTTTCATTTTCATAATCCTTTTGTGAAATTATTTTTCGGTGAGTTCGGAATTATTACGATGACGATCACCTATCTTTTATTTTTACTTCTTCCGCTTGTTGCAGCATTTTATTTTGTAATGGCGCTTTTGGAAGATAGCGGGTATTTACCTCGACTTGCAACAATGCTTGATAGAGCATTCAATAAAATCGGATTGAACGGACGCGCAGTAATTCCGATAATGCTTGGATTTGGCTGCGTAACGATGGCAACAATTACAACAAGACTTTTAGGAACCGAACGCGAAAAAACAATTGTAACTGCAATCCTGCAATTTGTAATTCCCTGCTCGGCGCAGTTGGCGGTTATAGCGGTTTTAATGAGCGGCGCGGGCATTGTTCCTTTCGCAATTTATGTTGCTACAATTTTTACTGTGCTTATAACACTTTCAACAATTTTAAGTAAAATGCTTCCCGGTGAAAGTTCACCGCTTTTAATAGATCTACCGGCAATGAGAATTCCCAGAATAGATA
>CBDUBH010000162.1:0-2974 GCA_965365345.1 uncultured Melioribacteraceae bacterium | reverse complement strand
TTTGGCATGGTTTAATGCAACTCTTACTCTTCCGGGTATTGCAGGAATTATTCTTACAATGGGTATGTCATTAGACGCAAATGTGCTTATATATGAAAGAATAAGAGAAGAATTGGCAACCGGCAAAACAACCAGGGCTGCTGTTGACAGCGGATTTAAAAATGCTTATTCAGCAATTATTGACTCAAACATTACTACCTTTTTCACCGGAATTATATTGTACCAATTCGGAAGCGGACCTATTCAGGGATTTGCTTTAACTTTGATGATTGGTATTGTAGCAAACTTTGTTGGAGCTTTAATTATTACTCGTCTTGTTTTGGATTATATGGTTAATAAAGGCATTAAAATATCATTAGGATAAATTTCTTACTTCTATAGGAGAGTTAATAAATGCGTATTTTTGAAAACATAAATGTAGATTTTATAGGTAAAAGGAAAATATTTTATATTGTTTCCTCTATCCTCTTTTTACTCGGATTGCTAGGAGTAATTATAAAAGGATTGAATTTCGGAATAGATTTCAAGGGCGGTACTGAAATCGCTTTGGAATTTGCGAAACCGATTAATATCGCTGAGATCAGAGAACTTACAAATCAGATTGGATTAGGAGAAGTTGAAGTAAAAACTTTTGGTGGAGATAACGGAGTTTTACTTAGAACGGAATTACAGGAAATCCCTTCTGAAATCATTCCTAAAATAAAAGCAAATATTGAAAAAGATATAAATAAGCATATTCCCGGATTATCTTTCAATGATGTTGATCAAACTTCAAGTTCAGTTACTTATGAGTTTGGAAATCCGGATACAGCAAATTATCTTGTATCAAGACTTGCTAACGATGGATATCAAACTTCAAGAGGTTCAGTTGAATTGGATAACAGACAAATGGTAGTAAGAGCCGGTATCTCTGAATGGATCAAAGAAAGCTTAAAGAATACAATTCCGGATAATCCTTTCAGAGTTTTAAAAGAAGAAAGAGTTGGACCAAAAGTAGGTCAGGAATTGAAAGGAGATGCCGTTGTTTCAATTGCTCTTTCATTACTTGTGATATTACTTTATTTAGGTTTCAGATTTAAATTTATTTTTGCATTGGGTGCAGTTGCAGCGTTATTCCATGACGTTTTGATTACTTTAGGTTTATATGCATTACTTTATAATGTTATTCCCGGATTAAATCTTGATATTACATTAACAGTTCTTGCAGCATTCCTTACTTTAATTGGTTATTCAATAAACGATACCGTGGTTGTGTTTGACCGTGTTAGAGAATTTATGAAAATTCACAAAACTGCTCCATTAAAAGACATTATTAATAATGCTATTAACAAAACAATGAGCAGAACGATTTTGACAGGCGGAACCACTTTGATGACTCTTTTAGTCTTAATATTTATGGGTGGTGAAGTATTAAGAGCGTTTGCTTTTACTTTATTTTTTGGAATTTTAATTGGAACATATTCATCAATATTTGTTGCAAGTACTCTTGTATATGAATTAGCTAATAGAGCAAAGAAAAAAGTACAATTCTAAAAATTGAAATGAGATAAAATAAAAAAAGCCGCTTAAAATTTTCAAGCGGCTTTTTTGTTTTAAATTTTTAACAAGATTTATTCTGATATTTTTAATAACTTAATTTGCAAAATTTACTTTTCTATTCACTAAATTTCATTCTGAACAGATTTTACAAATGATTTTCACTAGAAATTTTTGAAAAAGAACTTTTCACTTCCGCGCGTAAGTTTGATCATTCTTTTTACAACTCCGGGGAAAAGGGAACCCAAATCGAAAGCCATTTTTTTAATTTTGCCGTTGAGTAAAATCTTTTGAACCAACTTCGCAAAAAACAACCTTCTTCTAAAAAGTTTTTTCCATTTTCTTTTGTAAAGAGAATAAACTTTTTTATCTGAATAATTTTTTCTTTTTTGATTTATGAGAATAAAAGAGAGTAATTTTGCACTTTGCATTGCCATCCCGATTCCATCGCCGGCAAGCGGAGCAATTACTCTTGCAGCATCGCCGATCATAAAAACACCGTTTTTTACTAAATCTTTTTTACCGAAATAAATATTTCCGGTTCCGTAGATTTTTGAATTTTCGCTTTCCTCTTTCGCTGAAAGAACAAAAATATCATCAAATTTTTTATTTTCCGAAGCAAGTTTACTTAAACTTTCGCGTGAGTTTGAAGCAGAAATTTTATTTTTATCTTCCAGAAAACAGATTGTAATTTTATTTTCATCAACTGAATTTACGCCGCAATAAATTCCCTTTCCCAAATAAATTTGAATTTCATTCTTACTAAAATTATCAATACGGTGTACATCAAAATGAAATTTTATTCCGTTTAATCCTGAATTTTCCGGTGAAAAATTTCTGAGATTTTTATCCAGAACATTTTGTTTTCCATAAGCTGCAATCACTTTTTTTACTTTTACGATAAATTCTTTTTCAGATGATTTAACTTTGATAACAAATTTGGTTTCACCTCGTAAAACATTTTTTACTTCGCACGGCTGAAAAATTTTTACGCCTGATTCTTTCGCACTTTGCAAAATCAGATCATCAAATTTACCGCGCTTCATTCCGTATGCCGTAAATCCAAGCGGCGCAAAAATTTCTTTTCCCGAAGGCGAAATCATTCTGAAAAATTTAATTTCGTTTGGTTTTAATCGCAAAAATCTTTCGAATAATTTTAATTCTTTCAAGATTTGTACAACTTCATTTGAAAGAAATTCACCGCAAAGAGTTTCACGAGGAAATTCTTTTTTTTCAAAAAGACAAACATTGAAATCAGCGCGCGCCAGAAAAGTCGCCGCAGTAGCGCCTGCCGGTCCGCCGCCAATGACCGCTATGTCAAACTCGTTATTCATTTTTGCTAAATATTTCTTCCGGATTATGTGATGGAAATCATTTAGAATTATTTTAGAAATTTATTTTTTGATCATACAAAGCAAACGGAAAGCCCATCTTTTTT
>CBDUBH010000161.1:0-3005 GCA_965365345.1 uncultured Melioribacteraceae bacterium | reverse complement strand
GGAGAGCGCTTGAATGGCATTCAAGAGGTCAGCGGTTCGATCCCGCTTAGCTCCACAAAATCAAAGGCGGCTCAAAAGCCGCCTTTTTAATTTTAAAATTAAATGTCTTTCATATCTGAATCAAATAAAAAAATTCTTAAATTAGCGGCTCCTGCCATTGCGGGAGTTTCTACGCAAATGGTCGTTTCCATTGTTGATACCGCAATGGTTGGACGTTTGGAAAATGCAGAATTTACTCTTGCCGCAATGGGTCTGGGAGTTTTGGCAACTTGGACCTTGATAGCATTCTTTTCAAGTTTTTCTACCGGTACTCACATTCTAATTGCGAAAAATTTCGGCGCAAGAAATTATGAACAATGCGCTAAAATTCTATTCAGCTCGATCCTTTTTACTTTTGCCTTAGGAATTTTTATTTCAGGATTGGGAATTACATTTTCTAGTGATATTGCACATTTTTTTGCAGCTGATGAAAAAGTGGGAAATCTTGCTTCGGAATATTTCTTTTATCGATTTATCGGAATTCCTTTCTTTTTGATAACGGTTTCGTATCGCGGATTTTATTTCGGAATCGGTAAAACAAGGGTTTTCATGTACTCGGGAATTTTAACAAATCTTTTGAATATCATATTCAATTATATTTTCATTTTCGGAAATTTCGGAGCACCTAAATTGGGATTGGCAGGCGCGGGATTAGGTTCAACTCTGGCAACAATCTTTGATAATCTTTTTTATTTTTCAATTTCGATCTTACCCTTTTATAAAAAGAATTTCGGCTATTTAAATACGCGCAATTTTAATTTGAATATTATCAAATCACTTGTAAAACTTTCGCTCCCTGTTTCTTTTCAAAATATTTTTATAATGCTGGGTTTTTTAAGTTTCATTTCGATTACCGGATTGATCGGGACAGTTGAACAAGCCGCTTCGCAAACCGTTGTTTCAATTCTTTTTATTTCATTTATGCCTTGTATGGGATTTGGAATTGCCGCGCAGACTTTGGTGGGTAACAGTTTGGGAATGAAAAATTTGGATGCCGCAAAAATGCTGGGATTGAAAACCGCAAAACTTGCCACTTATTTTACAATATTTGTCGGAATTATTTTTATTATTTTTCCGGGGGAAATGTTGAGCATTGTTACGAATGACGGAACAATTATTCAAACAGGAATTCCTTTACTAAGGATTGCCGGATTTGCTCAAATCTTTTATGCTGTGGGAATTGTTTTGGCTAACGGACTTCAGGCAGCGGGAAAAACTTTTTACGTTATGATTTCTGAAATAATTTCTAATATCGGAATTTTTGTTCCGCTTGCTTATTTTTTGGGAGTTTACTTCAATTTTGGAATTGAAGGCGCATGGTTCGCACTTCCTTTTTATGTTATTTTCTATTCAGCAATGATCTTTGTAAAATTTAAATTTGGTAAATTGGAATGATCAAGTACGGATTTTCCTAAAAACAATAAATCCCATTAAAAGAAAAAATACACCTGAAATTACAAATGGAACCCGGAATCCGGACACAGGGGAAATCATTCCGCTCAAAACCGGACCAATTATATTTCCTAAAATTTGAAAACTTGTAACAACTCCCAAAATTCCGCCTTTTCTTTCAAATGCAACTTTATTGCTTACCAAAGCAAAAAGTAACGGTGTAATTCCGCCGTAAGCGTATCCTAAAACTGCTCTTACCGGAATTAAAAGATAAATATTGAAAATCACTGCATGAACCGCATACATAATTCCTGTTAAAACTACAGTGATAATTAAATTTTTTCTGTAGCCGGATTTTTCCGCTTTTTTTCCCCATGCAGCCGCAGAAATTACAGTAAAAATCCCTACAATTCCGTAAATTGCTCCTGTTATTGATGCTTGAATTGAAGATTTGATTCCGAATTCCTGAATATATAAAGCAAAAATCGGTCGTATCAAAGCTAATCCCAATGCGCTTAAACAAATTAAAATACTAAGCCACAAGAGATAAGAATTTTTAAAAAGGAAATTCCAATTTTCCTTTAAAGAATATTTTTTATCTTCCGAACTGATTTTATTCCGTTCTTCAACAAGAATGATTATTAAAATTCCAACAAGAAAAAGTAAAATACTTACAGAAGTAAAAACCGTTCTGTAACCCAGAATATCAGCTATAACCCCACCTAAAAATGGACCTAAAACATTTCCCGCAGCGGTTGAAGTTGTTAAAACTCCCAAAGCGTAACTCGTTTTTTCTTTCGGAGTGTTTGAAACAATTAAAGCCATTGCGGCTGGCAAAAATCCGCTAAGCAATCCTTGAAGAAGTCTAACAAGCATTAATTGTTCGGGAGATTTTACAAGTGATATTAAAAATTGCGCTAGTGCCAATCCGAAAATAGCTCTAACAGTCATAACTTTTCTGCCGTATTTATCGCCGAGATTTCCCCAAACCGGCGCCATAAAAAGCGAAATAAAAAACGGTCCGGAAAATATAAATCCGCTCCACCGCGCAGCCGAATCAATATTATGAACTCCCAACTCATTAACAAACAGCGGAAGAAACGGAACAATAGCGCTCATTCCAACCATTGTTAAGAATTGGCATATCCACATTATAAGAAGATTTCTTTGCCAATATTTCATATAAAGTTAAAATAACAAATAAAAAATTTTCTAAAAAAGTATTTTTGATTTTAAAAGAAAATTATTAAATTAAAGGAGCAGAAAAGTTAAAAGGGCGTAATTTAAATTATATGAAAAAAAGATTACCGATTTTCCTTATTTTATTCACTGTTTTTGCGTTTATTACAGTTTATGCGCAAACAACTTTTGAATATTTCGCTGCACACAGCGACGGCACAAATATTATATTGGAATGGCAAGTAAGAGAAAATAATTTTTCTGAGATAATTATTGAAAGGAAAATGGGTAGCGGAGGTTATCAATATCTTGATAAAATTCCGGTAAACAGAGACGGCAAACTTAACTATACTTACATTGATAAAAACGTTTACAAACCAAATGATGATTTCTTG
>CBDUBH010000160.1:0-3029 GCA_965365345.1 uncultured Melioribacteraceae bacterium | reverse complement strand
TTTGACAACCGTTCCGGACTTCTGACGGGGGCGCTCATTGCCGCCGCCATCATCATTTGGACCTTGTCTATCGCGCTGCTGCCTGAAATTATTAAGTGAATATTTTACGTTCAGCATAAGCATCGGTGACTCGCGTTCAAAACTTTGATATGAATACAAGCCAAGACTTTGCGTTGTTGATTCATGTTTGAAAGTTCCGAAAAGATCGCGCGCCTGCAAAGTTAAAGTTAATTTTTTATCAAACAGATCTTTTCGCAGAGCAAGATCGGTCATAAAAAATCCTTCACTTCTTCCCTGCGATGAAATTGAAGGGCTTATATAATTTGCATTAATTTGAAATTGCCAAGTTTCACCAAGCTTAAATGAATTGTTCATTCTTGTGCGCCAGTTAAAACTGCTTTTTGAAATTTCTTCACCAAAAATATTTCCTTGTAATCTGTAATCATAAAGATTTCCCATAAGATCAACACTCCAGATTTTAACCGGATTGAAACTCATCATAATTTCAGTTCCGAGCGCAAAATCTTTCCCGATATTTGCAAAGGTTTGAAGCGTAACATCTTCGGCTCCTTCATAAACCGATCTAACCCATTCAATTTTATTGTTGTTAATTCTGTAATAACCTTCAACAGAAAATGAAACTTGTCCAAGCAAAGTTTGAAATCCAAGTTCATAAGAATCAATAAACTCAGGCACCAAAGAAGGATTTCCTCTTCGCACATTATTGGCATCCATCCACGTATCAAAAGGCTCCAACGCCCAGCCGCGCGGTCTTTGAATTCTTCTTGTGTAACTTGTCATTAACTGCTGACCTGTCGGAAATTTATAAGAAAGATGCACGGTAGGAAAATAATCCCACTGATCAATTTTAAAAGAATTTCCTAATTCAGGAAGATCAATTTTGCGATAAGTATATTCACCTCTAATTCCGCCTTGAAATCCGAAGTTGTCTATCATGCTTGAAAATATTGAGTAAAGTGCATATTCATCTTTTTCGGTTTTTGTAAAATAACTGAAACGCGGCTGAATTACATAATCATTTGATTGTGTATCGTATAGATAAAATCCGGTGTTCTCATCATTTCTTTCTGATTCGCCTTCAAATCCGGTTTCAAATTTAGATTTTTCGCCGAGCGGTAAAATGTAATCGAGTCTTGCGTTCAATTCTTTACCGGGACCGTTTTCAGTTGTTTTTCTTCCTTCAACAATATTTTGCGCCATTATCATTTCGCTTATGTTCTCTTCATCTCCTTCATCATATTCATAAATAAAATCGGCGCTTAATTCATGTCCTTTTGCAGCAAATTTATGCTGATAATTTATTCCTGCTGAATAAAAAGAACCGCTTCTTTCCCTTTCACCAATATTCAAATAATTTGTATTTGCGGGATCATTATCAGAATAACTTAGATAATTTGATGAAGAGCTTCCCTGCATTTTGCGGTTGCCTGCTCTTCCCGAAATTCCTATTACATCATTATCGCTTAAATTATAATTCAAACTTCCTCTAAATCCGTAATGCCTTCTGCCTCTTGAATTATCGCCGGTGGAATTTATGTATGATGTATTATTTTGATATGAGAAAATTCTCTCCTGAGTTGAGTTGCCGGTAAAAAATCTGTTGTTGTAATCAAATCCAAGCACTGCTGTAAAATCAGAATTTTTGAACTCAGTCAAAATATCGCCTCCGTATTTATCGTTCAATCCGGCATTAAGATTTACTAATCCGCTTGCGCCAAAATTTTTATTTTTCTTCAATACGATATTAATAATTCCAGCGGTTCCTTCAGGATCATATTTTGCCGAAGGATTTGTAATTACTTCAATATTTTCTATTGAACTTGCGGGAATTTGCTGAAGAACATCCTGCGCATCAACAATTGTAGGTCTGCCATCAACCAGAACAGTAAAACTTCCGCTGCCGCGCAGACTTACATTTCCTTCGATATCAACAGTAACGGAAGGAATATTTTCCAAAACTTCCACTGCAGATCCGGAAATTGTTGTTGCCATTTGATCAACATTAATAACTTTTTTATCAATCTGATACGAAACAGGAACTCTTTCACCCTGAATTACAACATCATTTAAATTTACGGTTGCGGGCTTAATTTTTATTGTACCGACATTTGGATTTAAATTATTTCTGTTAACTCTGATATCATTTATTCTTTCGGTATCAAATCCTATAAAGTGAACCGTTAAATAATAAACACCGGGTCTAACTCCCGTAATTTCAAATTTACCATCGCCTGCACTAACGGTTCCGTTAACCTGTGAACTGTCTTTTGCATTAAACAAAACTATATTTGCGTATTCCACTCCTTTATTTGTAGATTCTTCAATAACCGTTCCCGTAATTGAACCGCCCTGCATTTGGCGCTGAGGTTGAGAACTTAAAATTGACGTTACAAAAAAGATTAAAGCAAAAATTGAAAAAAATCTTTTTAACATAAACTCCCGTAATTTTTTAGGTGAACAATTTGATTATTTTACTTAAACTTTTGACAAGTTCCAATGATAAAAGGTTTAAATATAATCAATAATTATTTAACGGAAGATTTGCACTTATCGTTTCATTTTTATTTGTTTGCGAAAAAGAATTGAATTAGTTTGAATTAAAAAAAATGATATGTAAAATTGTGAAAGCTGAATTACAGAATTAATTTTAACCCCTTTTTGCAAAATATAATTTTAAGAATAATTACTATTGTAATCAGATTTTATAACAGCATCCCAATTTCTGCCGTCATCTTTTATATAATTCAGCATCAATTTTCTTCTTTCGGAAATTGAATTATAAAATCTTAATATTTCTTCACCGGCAGGATGAAGATCCAGTTTTTTAAAATCATTTTCTGTTGGAATTTGAGGGACCCTATTTTCTTTGGTCATTTGCGGAGATTGAAGTATCAATAAAAAATCATTGATCGCTTCTCGCGTAGGTTTAATAAAATTTGATATCTTTTTATATTCTTCCGGATAAGCAAAAATCAAAATTGAAAGTGCTTCATCAAGAATTGCCATTG
>CBDUBH010000159.1:0-3220 GCA_965365345.1 uncultured Melioribacteraceae bacterium | reverse complement strand
ATTTAAATGAAGATCCTTGGGATCGTTTAGAAATAATCAAATCTGAAATCGGCGAAATTTCTAAATTGACAGCGCTTTCAAGAGGAAGAAATTTATTCGGATACAATCCTTATCCTGAAAGCGTGATTGAAGGATTTAACAAAAATTCCGTAAAGTCCGGAATCGGAATTATGAGAATTTTTGATGCACTGAACGATATTACAAACATGAAATCAACGATCCAATACGTAAAAGAAAACGGTGGCTTAGCTGATTGCGCTGTTTGTTATACGGTAAATCCGAAATTTACTTTCAAGCAAAAGTTTTCGCGCGCTTTAAAAGGACAAAAAACACAGATTTTTACGCATGAATATTTTGTAAATCTTGCTGTTGAACTTGAAAAACTCGGCGCTGATATAATTACGATAAAAGATATGGCAGGATTAATTCCGCCTGATGTTGCAGGAAAATTAATAAAAGAATTAAAGCAAAAAATTAAAGTTCCGATTGATCTTCATACGCATTGCACTCCGGGTTACGGATTAGCAACTGTTTTAACCGCAATGGTAAACGGAGTTGATATTGTTGATACCGTAATAATGAATTTTGCGGGCGGTCCGGCTGCACCGGCTTTCGAGTTGATCCAGATTTTTGCTGACAAATTAGGAATTGATACAGGTGTAAATTTGGAAGCGGTCGCTCAAATCAATAAAGAATTGCTTTCAATCAGAAAAGAGCTTGACAAATTTGATGAATACAAAAAATTCCCGATTGAATTTGACATAACGAATTATAAACTTCCAACTGAAATTGATGAGCTTTTTGATAAAGCCATCGAATATGCAAAAAATGAAAATTATGACGGACTTCTAACTATTTGTAATAAAATCGAATCATATTTTAATTTTCCTGAGCCGGATGAAATTGTAAAAAATGCAGAAATTCCGGGTGGAATGTACACAAATATGCTTGCTCAATTAAAGCAGGGAAAATTAGAACATTTATTAAATGATGTTTTGAAAATTGTCCCTGAAGTCCGCGTTGCTGCCGGATGTCCGCCGCTTGTAACTCCCACAAGCCAAATTGTTGGCGCGCAGGCAGTAAATTGCATTGTTGATCAAACAAATGGAAAACCTTTTTATACAAATAATTCAATTCAATTTGTAAATCTTGTAAAAGGAATTTACGGAAAAACCCCGATCGAAGTTGATCCGGATTTTCGCGAAAAATTAGCCGGCGTAAGAGAGGAAACTCCTTACGATACAAGCAAATATGAAAAGCAGCCAAATCCGGTTTTAGATGAATTCGGCGGAGTAAAATTAGCTCAAAACGAAAAAGAAGAATTGCTTTTAGAACTTTTCCCTGCAGTTGCCGGAAATTTCTTAAGAGGCAAAAGAGGAAAAGAATACGAAATAATTATGCTTGAAGAACAGGAAAGATTACGCCTTGAAGAACTTGAAAAAAATCCGCCCGAGCCGGAGTTAACTCCCGAAGAAAAAGAGGAAAGATTGATGGCGGGATTGTACGGAAGCTGGTAAAATATTTCCTGAAAAATAGAAGAAATTCTACATTAATTTTTGGAAAAAATAATAAGAAAATATGATTTAACCTTCTAAATTTAATTATTTAGAATAATATGTTTAACAAATTAAGGTTTTAAAATGTCATTTAGATTCATATCCGCTGAAGAAGCTGCAAGCTATATTCAGAATGGCGAAAATGTCGGGTTCAGCGGATTTACTCCTGCAGGCGCTCCAAAAGCAATTCCCATAGCGATCGGAGAAAAAGCGAAATTAGAACATTTATTGGGAAGACCGTTTAAGATCGGTGTAATTACGGGTGCTTCAACCGGAGATTCACTTGATGGATCTTTGGCAAGGGCAAATGCGGTAAAATTCCGAACTCCCTATCAATCAAATAAGGATTTGAGAAATTTGATAAATGCCGGGAAAGCAGATTATTTCGATATGCATTTATCAATGGTTGCGCAAAATTTACGGTACGGATTTATAGGAAAAGTTGATTGGGCAATAGTTGAAGCATGTGATGTTACGGAAAAAGGAGAAATAATTTTAACTTCTTCGGTTGGAATTACGCCGACAATTTGCAGATTGGCAGATAAAATAATTATTGAATTAAATAAAAGACATCCGAAAAGTTTACGCGGAATGCACGATATTTATGAACCTGCAGATCCGCCTTACAGAAAAGAAATTCCGGTTTACAAATCTTCGGATAAAATTGGAACTGAATACATAAAAGTTGATCCTTCAAAAATAGTTGGAATAGTTGAAACCGATCTTCCTGATGAAGTAGGCGAATTTTCGGAAACCGACGCTTTAACTGAAAGAATCGGCGAAAACGTTGCAAACTTTTTGGTTAAAGAGATTAACAGCGGAAAATTACCTAAAGAATTTGTGCCGATTCAATCCGGAGTTGGAAATATTGCAAATGCGGTTTTAGGAGCGATGGGCGCAAATCCGCAAATTCCACCCTTCGAAATGTTTACCGAAGTAATTCAAAATTCTGTAATTGAACTAATGAAAACCGGAAGAGTAAAATTTGCAAGCGGATGTTCAATGACAATCACTACAAATGTTTTGCAAGAAGTTTATGATAATTTAGATTTCTTCCGCGATAAAATTGTTTTAAGACCGCAGGAAATTTCAAATAGTCCGGAAGTTGCAAGAAGATTGGGATTGATTTCAATCAACACTGCTTTGGAAGTTGACTTATTCGGACACATCAACAGCACGCAGGTAATGGGCAGCAAGATGATGAACGGAATAGGCGGTTCGGGCGATTTTACACGCAACGCTTACATTTCGATTTTCACTTGTCCTTCCGTTGCAAAAGGCGGAAAAATAAGTACGATCGTTCCGATGGTCACACATTCGGATCACAGCGAACATTCGGTTCAAGTTGTAATTACATAAAATGGTGTTGCTGACCTGAGAGCAAAATCTCCTTTGGAAAAAGCAAAAGCATTAATTGAAAATTGCGTTCATGATGATTACAAAGAGCAGCTTTGGGATTATTTAAAAGTTGCCGGCGATACTCACACTCCGCATACTTTGTGCGCGGCTTTTGCAATGCATGTAAAATTTCAAAAAGATGGTGACATGCGAAATATAAATTGGAATAAATATACCGAAGAACTTTTGGAATGCTAAAATTAAAAAGCCCGAGTCTGTAAAATATTTTGTGTAAACGGATTTTTCAGTTAAATAATTTCATCAAA
>CBDUBH010000158.1:0-3563 GCA_965365345.1 uncultured Melioribacteraceae bacterium | reverse complement strand
CAAATCCTGCATGGAAGAAAAATCACGAAGCAACAAAAGATGTTCCTACTGCAACTATGGATGACCTTGATTGGGCTGATGCTTTTATTTTCAGCGTTCCAACACGTTACGGTTCGCCGGCTTCTCAAATGAGAGCTTATTTTGATACAACCGGCGGATTATGGAGTAAAGGCAAACTTACAAATAAAGTTGTTAGCGCAATGTCATCAGCAATGAATGCACACGGCGGTCAGGAAGCAACAATACTTTCAGTTTACACAACAATGTGCCATTGGGGAGCGATAATTGTTCCTCCGGGTTATACTGATCCGGTAATTTATGGCGCAGGAGGAAATCCATACGGTACAAGTGCTTCGGTTGATGGCGAAGGTAAAATTCAAAATGATGTAAAAGATGCTGTTATGTATCAAGCAAAACGTACGGTTCAAGTTGCTAAATGGGTTGTTAACGGAACAAGAGAAAATAAATAAATTTGTAAATTGAATTTGGGAGATTGCCGGAAAAATTTCAGGTGATCTCCTTTATATTTTGATCTGATAAAAAAGATAAAATCTCCTTCCTTTAAAGTGACTTGAGTTTTATTCTATAATTGATTTTTTTAATTTATACAATTCATTACGGGTTTTTGTATGGGTAAAGTTGAACTGGCTCAGGAAAATTGGAAATCTTTTTTTGAAGAATTCAACAGCAGTTACAAAGGAAAAATTGCTTACGTTGAAGTTACAGATAATGAAGGATATCATGTTGATCATTCGGAAAGTATTTCATTTTCAAAAATCGGGATGAATAAAATTGATGAAGATCATATAACAATTTCCGTAAATGCCGGTAAATCCAACGAGTTTGAACAATATGTTGATAGAGTAGAAAGAATTGTTTTTGATGATGAATCAGAAGATGAAAAGTATTTTGCCATACTTCAAATCTATTCATCATTGGGCAGCGGCGCTTCGATCAAGTTTTATAAAATTAAAAAATGATCTTTTCACTTTAAATGAATTTTATATTCCAAACATTTCAAAAAATGTTTGACTTCCGTTCCTCATTTTAATTAAAATTTTACTTCCGTTTATTTAAAATATTTCACAAAAACCATCAAAAATATTTGTTATCAGCAATCTTTTAAAATTTTTTTTGAACTAAAAATATTTTAATGTAAATTTATCTGTAGTAAATATTTAATAATAAAAATACAGCTATATGAAAGGGGAAACAGTACAAACCCAAGCAGAATTAATGGCAAATTTAACTTTTGAACTTGCCAAAACCTGTCAGGAAAAAGAGCAACTTTTTGCTTCGGCTTTTAATTTAACCACAGCCGAATTCAGATGCCTTCAATTTTTCAGATCACGTGATTCAATCTCAGTTAAAGAAATTTCCAATCTTATGAAATTAACTCCCGGCAGAATTACGCATATTCTTACTTCGCTTGAAGTAAAAAAATTGATAGTGCGCGAAGTTCATCCGAATGACCGCAGAGGAATTAACGTAATTTTAACCGAAAAAAGCCGTCCGTTTATAAAAGATTTATTCGATGGATATTTGGAATTACACTCTCAAATTTTAGCTAAAATTTCACCGGATAAAGTTGATGGCGTTCTCTATGCAATGGATGAATTAGTTGCTGCGGTTAAATCCTGGAACAACGGATATAACCACAATAAATCAAATCATCAATAAAAATTCAAATTCCAAAGATCAGTTGAAATTAAAATTGATCTTTGGAATTTTTTGCTGATCTTTTCAATCAAAAATTAAATTTGAAAATCCTGCTTAAAATTTTTCTTTTGTAAAAATTAATTTTACAGGATTTTAAATCTTTTTCACGACATAAATGAAATCCACTGTTTACTTACTTGAGTTTTCTCCAAATTCGTTTTACCGGAATGCTTAGATTTCTAATCTCTTAATTGTATATTTACATTCCCAATAAATCTAAACTTAAAAAAATTAAAAGTTCATCCGGTAATTTTTTTGCGTGTAACATTTTAAATATTTGATACGTCTAAATTCATGAAGATCACATTTTTGAAGATCAAAAAAGCCGAAAATGATAAGGAAAAATTGAAATGAAAAACCTGTTCCTTTTGATGATAGTAATTTTACTTTCAAATCAAATTAAAGCCGTTGATAACGATAATTCCAAAATGCGTTTGATAAAAACGGAAAGACCTATAAAAATTGATGGCTTTATTGATCAAATTTGGAATGAAGCAGATTCGGTAATTTCCTTTTACCAGCATGATCCGTATTACGGACAAAATCCTTCGCAAAAAACAATCGCAAAAGTAATTTCAACAGATGAATCACTTTATTGCTTGATGATCTGTTATGACAATACCGGAAAAATTCAGGCAAATTCCGGCGTGCTTGATCAATTTACGGGTGATGTTGTTTCGATAATGCTTGATACTTATGATGATAAAAGAACAGCTTACAAATTTGCTGTGGGCGCTTCCGGAGTAAAAATGGATTGCCGCATGGTTGATGACGGCAGAAACAGAGATTACAGCTGGGATGGAGTTTGGTTTGCAGGATCTCAAGTTTATGATTGGGGATTTGTTGTTGAAATGGAAATCCCTTATAAATCAATTTCGTACGATAAAAATTTAAATGAGTGGGGTTTGGATTTTGATAGATGGATTCCAAATTCAAATGAAGATATTTACTGGCGACAATATGAACAAAATGAAGGATTGAGAATTTCGAAATTCGGCAGATTGGTTTTTGATAATTTAACTCCAAAATCTTCAGGACTTAATCTCGAAGTTTATCCTGTTGGAATTGCAAACGCAACAATGATGGAAAACGGAAAATACAAATCCGAAGCCGATGCGGGTTTGGATATTTTCTACAATCCTTCACCAAGTTTAACATATCAATTAACTGTTAATCCCGATTTTGCACAAATAGAAGCCGATCCTTATGATTTTAATATTTCAAGGTATGAATCATATTTTGGTGAAAGAAGACCGTTTTTTACGCAAGGCAATGAAGTATTTATGGCTTCCGGAAAAGAAAGAAGCAGCGGATTTTATTCACCGATGGAATTATTTTATTCAAGAAGAATCGGAAAAAAACTTCCTGACGGTAACGAAGTTCCTTTAATTGCCGGAACAAAAGCATTTGGCAGAAGCGGAAATTGGGAGTACGGCGGATTTATGGCTTTAACCGGCGAAACCGAATATATGGATGAAGATGACAATGACAGCATGGTTACAAAAATTGAAGATCAGGCATATTTTGGAGTTGGTAGAGTTAAAAAGCAAATAATGGATAATTCAACTTTGGGAGTAATGTTTGTCGGCAAGCAGACAAAGAACAATACTTACGGAGTTTTGGATATTGATGGTGCATTCAGAGGATCAAACTGGCAATTAGCTTATCAAATTGCAAGATCTTTTAAAAATAATGAAGGTGATTTTGCCGCTTCATCTGGATTCAGGAAATTCACAAAAAGCTGGGCAATTTTAGGAAGATCAAGAATTGTTGGAAAAAATTTCGATATAAGTCAAATTGGATTTGTGCCTTGGCGCGGAACTGCCCAAATGACAGCGCTTACA
>CBDUBH010000157.1:0-3821 GCA_965365345.1 uncultured Melioribacteraceae bacterium | reverse complement strand
ATGACTATTTAATGACTTTAAAATTGGAAATTAGTCATTAAAAAAGTCATTAAAATTTTTCTTGCTTAACTAAACAGTTTTTGAGAATAAAGATAGCATAAAATAATTGTGTCTTAGAGAAAATCTATTTTTATATTTTAGATTTAATTAGTTCCATTCTTCAAAAACATTGCCTTACATTTAAAATTAAAATAAAAATATTCTTATTTTAAGAAAACCGGTTAAGTTAAAATTAGGAATTCTATAACTTTATTTTAATAAAATATGATAAAAGTTAAGTTAAAGGATTCTGTTAAGAAATATTTAAAACCTTAGATTATAAAATCTTTTTTAAAATTAAATTTCGAAAATTTTTAAATATTGTTTTAGTTTGAAAATTTAAAAAAATAATTTATAATTAATCCAAGGGCGTATTAGAACATTTCCTGCCATTAAGTAATATTTAAAACAAATAAAGTTTACTATTATGAACTTAGATAAGTATTAATGTTCATCAGAAAGAGAAGTTCGATTTTTAAATAAATATTTTTTTTGAAAACCCTTGTTGAATTTGGAGTAATAGGGGGTAAAGAATTCATGTCGAGGCGAATAGGTTTTATAGATATTGCAAAAGCCTTATCAATCATTCTGGTGGCGCTTGCTCATAGTCCTATAAGAAAAATGTTTCCTCAAATTATAGATTCAATGTCCTTGTTCAGGATGCCACTGTTTTTTTTCCTTTCCGGATTATTTTTTTCCGATTCAGATAATTCCAGCAAATTTCTTTGGAAAAAATTCGATTCTTTATTAAAACCTTATTTTACGACTTTAATAATTGTAACTTTTATAATGTTACTAGTTCAAGAGAAAAAATCTTTTTTGCCTGAATTTGCGGGAATTCTATACGGCAATGGAAATACTATTGAATGGGTTCCACTCTGGTTTTTATCTCATCTTTTTGCAGTGCATTGTTTCGTTTATTTTATTTACAAATTTACTTCATTTAAAAATTTTTCTCTTATCAATAAATTGTTAATGCTTACCGTAATGTTTATTGTAGGAATATTTTCAATTGATGTTTTTAATTTTGCAGAAATTGAATTATGGGGAAGAAGTTTTACTCTCCCGGGACTACCATTTAGTTTAGATTTGTTACTAATAAGTTCTACTTATTATATTTTCGGAACGATACTAAAAGACCGGATTATCAACTTCAAACCAAATAATTATTTGCTGGGTTTTTCTTTTCTGATCTTTATGATAATTATAATTTTTAGCAATGCATATATAAATTTGAACAGCAGAATTTATGCTAACCCTTTATTTACAAGCATCGGAACAATTTGCGGAATTTATTTAATGCTTTCGCTTTCAATTTTTCTTGATAAAATAAACTTTGGCAGGAGTTTTCTATTGTATATTGGAACATCGGCGTTGTTTGTATTGATTTTCCATAAACACATTGAACATAAAATTTTTATTCATTTAACTGGAATGACATCTAATGAATATCCTTTAATTACATCAATTTTTGCTTTTATATTAAGTATATTGATTCCCCTAGGTATAAAAGAGATTATAATCAGATCCAAAATTCTTTCAAAATTCTATATTCCGATAAAACCGGATCAATCAGGTTTTAATCTAATGAAAAAAGGACAAATTTTTATAAATCATTTTGTTAAAAGATAATTTTGTTATCCATCAATAATTTTTATTACAATTCTTCCGTTTTTTGTTATGATTCTTCTAAAATATTTTCTCAAAATATTTTTACATCATCATAAAAGAAATCTTCAGGATCTAATTTTTTACCTTTGTGATGTATTTCATAATGTAAGTGCGGACCGGTTGAAAGTCCCGTATTTCCGGTTAATGCAATTATATCACCGCGTTTTATTTTTTGTCCCAGTTTAACTTTTATTTCAGAAAGGTGCGCAAATATTGTTTTATATCCGTATCCATGATCAATTTCAACACAAATTCCATAGCCGCCGTTTCTGCCGGCAAAACTGACTTTTCCTTTACCCGGAGCTTTTACTTTTGTGCCTGTATTTGTAATTATGTCAATTCCGTTGTGCATTCTTTTTACGCCTAAAACAGGATGCGTTCTCATTCCGTAACCGTGATTTGCCAATCTGCCTTCACTCGGAATTATTGCCGGAATTGATTCGTAAAGATCTTTATTCGCATCAAGTTTTTGTGAAATAACCGAATAATTCTCTTTTTCGGCAACGAATTTATTTTCTAACGAAACAAGCGTCTCATTTATTTTTTCAATATCATCATTGGTTGCTCCGGCTAAAGAAAGATCTTTAAAAGATTCTCCACCGATTCCGAATTGAATTTCATCTTCGGTTAATGGAGCAAGATTAGCAGCTAATCTTAACTCATTATTTTGTTTGATGAGGTCTTCAAATTCATCTTCCAAAGTTTGATATTTATTTAAGATCTCTTTTATTTTAACTGAAGAAATTCCTTCGGCTTTTAAATTTTCAGGTGAAGATTGTATAAAACTTCCCGAAAAAATTATTGCTGCTGCCAAAACTAACGGTACACAAAAAAATGAACAGATTTTCCACTTCAGATATTTTATTTGAACATACCGCAGTTTAGATTCTGAATAATAGTAAAAATTTTTCATTACTGCCTTTATGTTTTTGCTAAATTACCGGTTCAAATTGATTGTTGAAATTCAACATTTCAAATTTTAATTTCGCCAAATTCCATACATGTAAAATTTTCATTACGCTTTACTAAAAATCAATTTTCAACCGCCATAATATCTTTACACAAATTGTACCAAAATATTGAATGGAGAATTTTTTATTTAACGGTGAGCAAAATAGATTTTCGCAATCCGAAATTTTGTGTAAAAATTTGCGGAAAACGAATAAAAAAGAATTGATCGAAATTTAGACCGCTTGGCTGATTTTAGTATTTGGGTTTCAGGATTCCGGTGATCAACATGAATAAAGTTCCTGTAAAAATTACAAACCAGGCCCAGCTAATATTAAAAGCAATTTCTGAAAAACCTTCGTACTTGAATTTTAGATCCAAAGTTAAAAACAAAATAATTATAGAAATGAAAAGCCAAAGCAAACCGGTTACAATTAAACCGGCATATTTTTTCTTAATCAAAAACCAGATTGAAAGAAATATTAAAATAATTCCGGTTACCGCAAAAAATGAAATATCGCGCCAATTCCACAATCCATCATTCAAAGTGAAATTATCCCAAATCGGAAAGAAACTTATAACCGCACCGTTCAATTTAGCAATTGGTGAAATACCGCCGATTATAAGCAGAATTATTCCTGAAATTCCTAAGATTTGCCTTTTGTTCATTTTAATTTTCCGGTAAGATTTTATATTTATTTTAACATAATTAATCTTGAAGATTAAATCAATTATTTGAATTTAAAATTTATTTTATGTTCAATTTAAATTATCTTTATTATATGTAATTTTAACATTTTTAAAATCGGAAGGTAATATGAGCAAAAAAGTAGTGTTGGAAACAAACTTCCCGGATCTCAAACTTTTCAAAAAAGGAAAAGTAAGGGAAATTTATGATTTGGGTGAACATTATTTGATTGTTGTAAGTGACAGAGTTTCCGCTTTTGATGTTGTTCTGGATCAGGGAATTCCTTTCAAAGGATCTGTTCTTACAAAAATTTCTGAATTCTGGTTTAATTTTACAAAAGATATAATTCCTAATCATGTAGTTTCAACAAATATTAAAGATTTCCCCGAAGAATGCCAAAAGTATGCGGAAGATTTAGAAGGCAGATCAATGCTTGTTAAAAAAGCTGAAGTTCTTCCGGTTGAGTGCATTGTCC
>CBDUBH010000156.1:0-3989 GCA_965365345.1 uncultured Melioribacteraceae bacterium | reverse complement strand
CGGCAAGTATTACATCCATTCTTAATTTTTTTGAAAATGTTTCAAGAAATTTTGCTTTGTTAATATATTTTTCAACCGAAGTACTTCCGCTGGGACTATTGCTTGCAATTGTAATTCCAACGCGGCTTGCATAATGAATTATTTTTTCAAGCTCAGGCAAAACTTTTTCGCCGGTTGTATCCCAATCATCACCATCAGTTCCCTGAAAAACATAAATGTTATATTCCTTTGCAAGATTTTCTTCTTCAATGATTTCATTAACAAGTTTATAAGCAGAGTAAACATCGGTTCCGCCTGCAACTTGTTTATTGTAGTAAGTATAAAAATCAGGAACTTCTTCAGCTTCTGTATCGTGTACAATAAAACGATTTATAACTTGGCGTTTATACTGATATACAAGCCAGCTGTTAATATAAATATGTTGAGAAACAACAACTTCGGTAGGTCTGCCGGACATTGATCCTGAATAATCTCTAATGAAAAAAACTATAGCTTTAGATTCATAATCTCTTTCCTTTGAAAAAGTCCTGTAAATTTTATCTTCGGGAGAAATAAGAATTTTGGAAGTATCAATATTATCGCTTTTCAAATATCCCAACGCAAGATTTGTTTTTACTACTTTTTTAAGTGTGGATTTTTTATCAAGAATTTGTCCGTGTCCACGATGTTTATCAGTTAGATCGTAAGTAAATTTTGTCAGCGAAGTTCTCTTGCCTTTTTCTTTGATATTTGGTAGTTCAAACTGCTCGGTTAAAATTCTTCCGAGATCGTAAGCATCGGTTCCCATTCCGTGTTCTCCGCCTTTTCCCTGTCCAGCGCCTTGTCCGGCTCCATCTTCCGTGCGAAGAGGTTCTTCACCTATAACTTCGCCTTCCTGAGCATCGCCTGTTCCACCTGTTGAGCCGCCTTCTCCGCCTTGCGGATTTTTCCAATGATAAAATTTTTCTTCGGAAACTGTTGGAATTATTATCGTTTTATCGTTTCCGTCTTTTGCTGGTTTTACTAATTTCCCTAGTTTTATCTTACGCGGAAATCCATCTTTTTCCCTTAATTTATCACGCTCCAAAAGTTTATCGAGAGAATATAATCTTGCAGTTTGACTTCCTGTATTAACCATTTGAAGAAGATGTGAAAAATCATTGTAATCAAAAAAACTTAAAATTTCTTCGGTACTTTTTCCTGCAAAAATTTCATGAAAGGAATGATCTCCGTGTGAAAATATTTCCTGATTAATTAGCGGAATATTTTCTGCAGAATTTTGTTTTAATTCCCGACTATTTTTATTTCTATCGGATTTTTTCATTTTAATCCCAATTCTTTAAGTTTGATGATCTTGCGTACAGAAAAATTCAATTGTTTTTTCGGAACAGGTTGGGCAGTAACCCAATTTATTTACCATTGTTGAAACAATTCTGTTATATAATCTTTCGTTATCTTCATTAGTTCTGTTAGCCAAAGCGCCGATCAATCCGCCTGCCGAAGCAATATCGGAATTTAATCTTGTATCGGTTACAGCTTTAACAAGATCAACATTATCCATAAAATCATAATTTTTATCTGTCTGTAATTTCTGAGCATAAATTTTTCTTATCTGCCCGCGGAAAGATTCTTTCTGTTCTTTTGTTTTAATTTCAAGTTCATTTTCCACAGCATTTACAAACCGCTCATCAATTTTTATCGGAACCATTTTGTTTGTCTGCGGATCGCGGTAAGTTATTATTTTATCGACTCCAAGATCGCTTCTTCCCATTCCGACTATCATATTTACATACATTAAAACATCTTTTTTTATAGCTGATGGTTCATCCATAAATGCGTTAAACATTTCCGTGCGGATCTGTTTGCGGTATAATCCTTTTGCAATTTTCAGATCTTCAAAATATTTCGCTCTTTCGTTTGTATCCTGAACATAATCCAAAATCACTTCTTCAGCTGCTTTGAAAGCATCTTCAGCGAACATGCACTTTCCTTCATTTGTTTCGGAATAACCCCGCGCCGTATTGATCATTCTTGCAAGGTCACGCTGTCCCAAGCCTTTTTGTCCGAATCTTTTACTGATATCACTTTCATGTTCAAGTTCTTCAACAATTTCGGCAAGCGCTTTAACGGATTTTTCACCCGCAACTTCGCCCGCAGCAAGTTTCATCAATTCAATCGGAGTTAATCTGTCTTCAACTCTCGGCAATCTTGAAAGCACCACAATTACGGAAAGTGAATAAATTAAATTCGGATCAATATGAAGTTTTTCACCTGAAAATGTTGTTTTGTCGCCACTTCCCAAAGCATATTTTGTTAGTTGTGTCTGAAGTTTGTAATCGGTATTGTGCGAAACATAACAGAATTTACATCTGTCTAAAATCGGTTTTTCTTCGCCGTTGGTTCTGTAATTTTGAACGTCGGCGTTATTACTTGTTGCAATTATAAAAGTATCAATCGGCCATTTGAATGCATCTATTTCGATAAGGCGATTTTGAACCACACCCAAATAAATTTTCATTAAGTCAGTTTTATTTTTGAAAATCTCATCTGCAAAATGAATTCCGCCGCCGCCAACTCTTGCAAGCGCGCCGCGTCTTAAATCAAATCTGTAAGGATTGTTTGTATTTGTTATATGAAGTAATCTCTGAATACTTTCTTCACCGACAAGATCAACTCCTGAACTTGTAATTTTGTCCTTTGCCGGATATCTTCCCGTAATTGTTCCGGTAGTTTCACTTATCGGGACTTGAATTACATCAATATTTTCCAAAACTTTTTCAATATCATCATCATAGAATTCTTTAAAATCATTTAAAATAAATTCCGAATCTGCACCAAGCGGACGGAAATTTTTATAATATGAATCAATTTGATCATTGGAAAATCCTGCCTTTGCTAAATAATCTTTATTCTGATCTCTGTGATCATAAAGATTCATGGCAAGAATTACGGGATCTTCATAAGTTTGAGATTCGATCATTTTAATATTTCCGTAGCCTTCCATTTCTGCGGGAATTTTAAAACGAAAAGTATATTTTCTGTTTTCCGGGATCGAAACAAAATCGCGGTACATTGCAGAAAGATAATCAACAAAATAAGTTTTACCGTTTCCGGGCTCGCCAACCAGCACAAAAGCCATTTCTTTGCTTTCACCGCCTTCGGCAGCATCTTTTATAAATGCAACAAATTTATTAATAACGTCATACATCCCGATTATGTGTTTATCACCGCGTCTGAATTTCAAAAAATCGTATGTATTTTTGCCGTTAACCATAATGTTCATAATTTCATTGCCATCACTGAACATCATTCTTGAAATTGACTGAAATACATTTTCAAAATAATGCTGTCCTGATTTCAATTCATTTAAATAGGTTTGCAAAGTTTGTATTCGTGCTCTCATTTCATTCTCCAACTTTCTTTGATGCTTTAAAATTCTTACCGCTTTTTTGAATTCTCGGAACAAAATATTCAAAGTTTATAAGCTAAATTTTTTACCTTTCGTTAAACATTTATTTAACTTATTTAAGGGATCATGAAAAATTTCTTTAAATAGAGCAAAGACCGGAATATTTTTTAGACAGATTTGGATGAGGTATATTGTTAATATATTGTTTTGATTTTTCATGGCTGAAATCAATCATAATATTGACCCCTATATATAATATAAAACTTTTAATTTAAAAGTTTTGTTCCAAATTGAATTTTTTATTTTTTTATTCTCAATTTTTTGATAAATAAGATTTTTGAAACGACTTTTTGATTGGGATTCTGGCAGGATTTTTTTGAAGGAAAGTTAAATAAGGAATAATGGAAATCTTTTATAAAGTTGAATATCTTAAAGGCAAGATTTTAATGATTTATTTATAAAGAAAAAGCGGAATCGAAAAATTTTCGATTCCGCTTTTTAATTTTTAAAACACTTTTCAAGAAAATTTATTTTTTCTTTGCCAATAATTCTTCAATCTGATCCATAACTTTATTCATTCTTTGCATAGTCAATTCAAAAG
>CBDUBH010000155.1:0-4018 GCA_965365345.1 uncultured Melioribacteraceae bacterium | reverse complement strand
TCTCTCTTAGCTTTTTGGTATCCTGCAAGAATATCTCCCGGAGCATTAAAACGGAAATTATATAAAGTTAATGATGTAGGCCTTTGAAATGCTGATTCAAACTGGAATCCGTGTTGTGCGTTAGCAGCACTATCACCATACTGCAAAAAGTTATCTTCAAGATAAGGATCGTAACGGCGAATTTGATTTACAAAATAACCGCCGTTTAATTCTGCAAAGATACTACTATTGAAAATATAAGTTAGCTTTAAACTTGCAGATCCGTTATTCTGATCCAACTTTTCAATTCTACCGGTATTTAGAATATTGGAAACAACACCTGCGTTTCTATTAGTGTTAAAGGCAACATCACCGGTGTTATTACTGTAAGTCCCTGCAAATCTGATCAATAAAGGATTGAAATCCATTGTGAAAGTTGTGCTGTAAGCAAAAGTTTCAGTGGAATTTCCAAATACAGGTCCGGCTGCCAATCTTAGATCAATTGTATCTTGTACTACGGGATCAGCAATTGGTCCAATGTTTATTCCAGGGTATGGTTGTGGATTTTGATCTCTTTGGAAATTATAATTAAACAATCCGAAGAATCTGAATTTATCACTAAATACAGGACCACCAATTGTTCCGATCATTTCATTGTATCCATACCAATAAGCGCCGGCTCTTTTGCTTCCATATTCAAATTCAGGTTTAAATCCGATATTATCTGTGATATATTCAATAGAACCTTGCCAAATTTTAGACCCTGTTTTAAGCTGTTGTTTTATAATACCGGCATTTGCACCGCCAAATTCAGCTGTATAACCGCCGGCTTGCACTTGAATTTCTTCTACTGCATCCTGCGGAATATTTATTCCGCGACCGCCTGTAACAGGATTTGTAACGTTTACACCTTCTACATAGTAGCCAACTTCATCTAACCTGCCGCCTCTGATAAATACTGTATTATCCTTAAGTACAACACCAGCTGTCAAACCGATTATATTATCAATCCCTCTAACCGGAAGGGATTCAATATCTTCACCGGTGGTTACACGAACCGCATTAGTGTTGCTTTTATTTATCAAAGGTCTTTCGGCTGTAACTTCAACTGTTTCAACTGTGATGCCTTCAGAAGGTAATTGGAAATTTCTTTCAGTAGTTAAGCCTTCACTTACACGAATTCCATTAACGGTTACTGTTTGATAACCAATATATGAAGCTCTTAAATCGTAAGTTCCTGAAGATAGGTTTGATAAGACGAATTCACCGTTGACATCAGTTGCAGCACCAAAATTGGAGCCGAGAATGATGACGTTTGCACCAATAAGAGGTTCACCTGTTTGCAAATCGGTAATCTTTCCTTTAATTCTTCCCTGACCAAGAAGCACAATCGGGAGAAGAAGAAAGATAAATAAGAAGGTAAACTTTCTTTTCATAATTTCTCCTAAATAAAATTGTTAAATACGAACTTTAACTAAATTAAACGGGAAGGTAATATTATTTGTTAGTGCCTCCTTTCTAAAACTTATTATTTTTAATCGCCCTTTTTCCCGTAATTTACAATTTTTTTTTAAATTTCAAACTTAATTTTTTATATCTACTAAAATTTTTTATCTTAAAGTAATAGAAATTTAATAGAGGTTTTATGGCTTTTAATCCGTGGCATTCAGTTAGCATTGGAGAGAACTTTCCCGAGTATGTTAATGCAATCATCGAAATTCCCAAAGGCTCAAAAGCAAAATATGAATTGGATAAAGATAGCGGACTCTTAAAATTAGATAGAGTTTTATTTTCATCAGTCCATTATCCGGCAAATTACGGATTTATTCCACGAACCTATTGCGATGATAAAGATCCTTTAGATATTTTAGTAATGTGTTCTATCGATGTTGATCCTATGTGTATTATCGAAGCAAAAGTTATAGGGGTGATGCACATGGTTGATGAAGATGAAATGGATGACAAAATTATTGCAGTTGCAAAAAATGATATGTCCGTAAATTACGTTAATGATATTTCTGAACTGCCTCCTCATACAGTTGTTGAATTAAGACGCTTTTTTGAAGATTATAAAAAACTTGAACATAAAAATGTTGTTGTTGAACATTTTTTCGGTAAAGAACAAGCTTATAAAGTTATAAATGATAGTATTGTACTTTACAAAACCAAGTACGGAAAAATGTTTGGGGAATATTAAAATATTTTTTTGGAATGTTTTATTTTTCTTTTACGTTTGAGGCTTCAACTGACATTTTTATTAATTTTAGCACGGCGGGAGTATGGTTAATGAATTAATTTATCTTGAATATTTAAATAATTTAATAGATGGCAATAAATTGAAATGCCATGCAATTGTAAATCACGTTTTGGAAAACGAAAAAGATATCAAAGAAATTTATTCAAGACTTTTTGCAAGATCTCTAAATCACATAGGTAATTTGTGGGAAACCGAAAAAATTTGCGGCGCAACAGAACACATGGCAACTTGCATTACCGAATGTGTAATGAATCTTACATATCCTTTATATTCCACAAAAGAAAAAAATGAAATGACGGCAGTTGTTGCATGCGTACCAAAAGAATTTCATCAAATTGGTGCGAAAATGGTTGCAGATGTTTTTGAATTCAACGGATGGAACAGTTATTATCTTGGTGCAAATGTAAAAACTTCCGAACTGCTTAAATTGATCGATTCTAAAAAACCTAATGTTTTAGCGCTTTCAATCGGAATTTATTTGAATATAAACAGATTGCTGGAAACTATAAAAGAAGTTAAAAATATGTTTCCCGAACAAGAAATTATTGTTGGTGGTTATGCATTTAAAGATGGTGATCCTGAAGTGTTAAAACAATTTGATAACGTTCATTATATTGCCGATCTTAACGAACTAGATAAATATATAAAACAATTCAGTATGGCTTATTGATCTTTTTGTTTTGAACATTCATTCAATAAAAACATAATTGATTCGTAATTAATTCCGCTGTTTTCGGAAAGTCCGATTTCACAAGTGCGGCTTGTTGAATAACCTTGAGTGCATCCTGCGGGAATTTCATCTTTTAAATATTCCAAAGCGGAAGCGTTTAGTTCGGGATTTGTAAAACCTTTATCGCCAGCAAATCCGCAGCATTTTGTTTGTACAGGAATTGTTACTTCAGCTGCGCAAAGGTTTGCAATGGTTTCAAGATCATTTGCCAATCCCATTTTATTTACACTGCAAGTCGGGTGAATTACTATTGTAGTATTGATTTTATTGATGATTAATTCATTTACTAATTCTTTAGCAGCAAATTCCACGGAATCAAAAATTTTCAAATTTTTGTAATCTTCACGATTTTCAGTTTGAATAAATTCTTTAATCCTTTGCGTACAAGGACTCATATCAAAACATACCGGAAACTTTCCGTTTTCAGAAGCAATTAAAAGTTCATTTAAAAGTTGTTTGGATTTATTATCTGCTTCATCTGAAAATCCTTTGCTTGAAAATGAAAGTCCGCAGCAAAGTTCTTTTACATTATTGGGATAAACAACTGAAAAATTTCCCTTTTCGAAAAGTTCAACCATAACATTTGACAAAGATTTTTCTCGTTTGCTGAATTTACTAAGTCCGAAAATTCTATTTATACAACTTGGAAAATATACAACTTTTTTATCTGATATAATTTGGCTTTCAATCAAATTATCAGCGGCTTTCGGCAAATATTTATTCCATTTCGGAATTTTATTAAATGAAATTTTTCTTATCACTTTTGAAAATTTTAAAAGGAATTCCGTTCCAAAATTTCGATAAAAAAAATCAGCAGAATTTAAGATAAATTTTACGAAACTTACCGAGTGGTAAAAATTATTTGAAATTAATGAAGCAATTATTTTTGCGGATTCACTTCTTTTTTTAATCCTTATTTCTTTAATAATTTTTCCTGTATCAATAGAAACCGGACAAGCAACGGCGCACATTCCATCTGTGGCGCAAGTTTCATTTCCTTGATATTCAAAATCTTCAAGCAAAATTTCCAATCTTTGCGAATCGTTATTTTT
>CBDUBH010000154.1:0-4075 GCA_965365345.1 uncultured Melioribacteraceae bacterium | reverse complement strand
CAAAATTAATTTGGGTTCCTACTTCTCCGCATATTCCAACCGAAATTTCAGCGCAATTTTATGCGGCAACAGGAATTTTGGGCGAACTCGGAATTATAAGCGAAGGCGTTGGCTACACACTTCCCTTTCAGATTTTGGCAGCCGAGTGGATCAACGGAAATTTGCTTGTCGATGAATTAAAAAAAATCCGGTTAAAAGGATTTAATTTTCGGCCGGTAACTTTTAAACCGTTTTACGGCAAATATTCCGGAAAAATTTTAAACGGCGTTCAAATTTTTATTAATGATTTTGAATCCGCAAACTTGATCTCACTTCAATTTAAATTTTTGGAAATTCACAATAAACTTTATCCTGAAAAAAATCCTTTTGAACTTTCCGATTCAAGCAGAATTTCAATGTTTGATAAAGCGATTGGAACGGATATGATAAGGAAAGTTTTCACTCAAAAATTTCTTTACGGCGATATTGAAAATTATTTAGAAAAAGATATTGAAAACTTCCGCCGTAAATCAATAAAATATTATTTGTATAATTGAAATTCAAAGCTGAATAATTTTAGAAATATTTCAAAATTAAAATCAGATTTCTAAAGATCAAATTTCACTTTGAAGTATTCATAAGCAAGATTTATTTCTTTTGTTTTCTTTTCTGCAAGTTCAATCAATTCCAGACCGAGGTTTTGAACTTTATCGGGATGATAAAGAGAGATCGTTTCCAAATATTTTTTTCGTATATCCGAACGCGTAACTTTTCCCTTTAATCCCAAAACTTTTCCAAAATGCCTTTGCTTTTCTTCATCAGTGGAATTTGAAAGATCAAAATCTTCGCTTCTTTTTTGATCTTTTTGTTTTGAATTTTCTGAACGAAAATTTCTTTGATTATGATTTTGTGAATTATTAGATCCGTTTTGCGAGCCGTTAAATCCGGATCTTGAATTATTTTTTCTTCCGCTTTTTTTATTACCGGAATTATTACTCTGCCTGTTCAAATTTATCAAAGCGCGGTAAAGATCAATATCAATTTTTTCTGACTTTTCAAGATAGACCATCAACAGGAAATTAAGTTGCGCCCAATCTGTTTTACTTAAAGTTTCTGTAGTAGAAATCAAATTGAACATTAAATTTTCTTCTGGTAAAATGTAACGGATTTTTTTGAGAGAATTGTTCTCAAGAATCGGAACAGCAAACCTAAAAACTCCGGTTATCCATTTTTCTTCGGTGGCATTTAAGATCAAATTGTGAAGAAGAAAAAATTCATTCATAACATTTGAATAATCAAAAGCGCTTATTTTTATTGTTGAATCAGGCACACAGTAACATTGAATTTTTCCGAAAGTAGTAAAAATAAATTCATTCAAAGTTTGATCTGAATCCAAATTAAAACTTCTTATAAAAGTAGTATTTGCAACATCATTTAAAAAATTATTCTTAAAATTCAGAGAAGTTCTGAAATCAAAAGATAAATGTTTTTGTGAAAATTCGTTCAATGCGGTATTTACCGAGCCGAGAGAATTCCAGATCAAATTGCTTACTTCATCATAAATTCCGTAAGCTTCATCCAAATGTCCTAACTTAAATAAAAGATCGGCTGAATCTCTTAATCTTGAAATATTGTTCAAATAATTTCCGTTAAATATTTCGAATAAATTTAATATAATGTTTTTAATAATAATCGGACAAAAGAAAAATTAAAATAGAGTAAAAATTAAGGCAGCAATAATTTTTCATTTATCGGGATAAATCTTGTTGCCGAATCAATTAAAAGGTCGGAAGTTAATTCCTGAACGCCGTAGACTTCAACATCAATTTTAAACTCTGAGATTAATTTTTTCACAAGAATTGCAAAATCGCCATCGCCTGAAACCAGCACAATCACATCAGAAACTTTTGCATAATCCAAAATATCAATTGTAATTCCAACATCCCAATCGCCTTTTGAAGTGCCATCGCTTCTTTGAATGAATGGTTTTAATTTTACTTCAAAGCCAAGCTGAGTTAAAATATTTTGAAATTTTATTTGCTTTGAATCGCCTTTATCAATCGCGTAAGCAATTGCTTTTACAAGATTCCTTTCGTTTGAAATTTCCTTTAGAAATTCCGAATAATTAAAATGTTTATTGTAAAATTGCTTTACCGTGTAGTAAACATTTTGAACATCAACAAAAACCGAGACATTTTTCAATAATTTTTCCTAAAATTAAAAGAAAGATAAAAAATATTTTCAAATTTAATATAAAAAGATGAAAGAAATTTTTAACGAAAATGATGATAATAATATTAAACGGATCGGAAATATTGAGCTTTCTGAAACTGAATTTAAACTTCTTGTTAAGAAATTTAAAAATAAATTTGTAATAGAAAGTTGTAATTTTGACGGAACCGTAAATTTTTCATTATCAAAAGAAGCGAAAGATTTTTTGAAAAAATTAAGAGAAAAAGAAAATTTAAAATAATTGATTTTTTTTTTGAGATTTAGAAAAGTAATTAATTATTAAATATTCTAAATAAAAAATTATAATTTAATATATCCGCTGCAGGTTTAATTTTTGCAGCGGATATTTAGAAATTATCTGTTAACAGCACTCATGGCTTGTTCGGGATATCTCAAACCTTTTGCAAAACCAACCGGAGCAATTTCATTTATTCTTTTTAAATCATTTTGTGTTAATTCAACTTTTAGCGCGCCAATATTTTCTTCAAGATATTTACTTTTCTTTGTGCCGGCAATTGGGACAATATCATCACCTTGAGCCAATAGCCACGCAATTGCTAATTGTGCGAGCGAACAATTTTTTTCTTCGGCAATTTTTTCCAGATTCTGAATGATTTTTAAATTGTGTTCTAAATTTTCTTTTTCAAATCTTGGTGAAAATCGTCTGTAATCACTTTGCGGAAGTTCATCAATATTTTTTATTTTTCCTGTTAAAAATCCGCGACCTAAAGGCGAATAAGCAACAAACCCGATTCCTAAATCCCTGCAAGTTGATAAAATATCATTTTCAACATCGCGAGTCCATAATGAATATTCTGTTTGCAACGCCGTAATTTGATGAACTTTATTTGCTTTTCTAATTGATTCAGACGAAGCTTCAGAAAGTCCTACATATCTGACTTTTCCCTCTTTAATTAATTCAGCCATTGCACCAACTGTTTCTTCAATTGGAGTTTGAGGATCAACTCTATGCTGATAATAAAGATCAATATGATCTAAATTCAAACGACGCAAACTTGCCTCGCAAGATTTTTTTACATATTCAGGCTTTCCGTTTACACCTAGAAATTTTCCGTCAGCGGATCTCACATTACCGAATTTTGTTGCAAGAATTACTTTATCTCTTCTATCATGAATTGCTTTCCCAACAAGTTTTTCATTATCGCCCACTCCGTACATATCAGCAGTATCAAGAAAATTTACACCCATTTCAATTGCTCTGTGAATTGTAGCAATTGATTCATCATCATCTCGCGGACCGTAAAATTCAGACATTCCCATACAGCCCAATCCGATTGCGGAAACTTCCAAATTTGATTTTCCCAAATTTCTTTTTGGAATTAATAAATCACTCATTTCAACCTCAAATTATTTCAAAAATATTTTAGCTTCAAGTTAGTATAAGATTGAAAATCAATTATTCAAGTGAAAAATATTACATAAAGTTTTTAGTTGACTTGCTGAATAATATTTTAATTAGAAATTAATTCTAAAAATTGATTTTATTTTTTAATTCATTGAAGTTAGATAATTTCATTAAAGCAATTTTATTAGATCAAAGAAATATGATGAAAAAATTGAAGTTTTAGAAAATGAAAGATATTTGAAGATGTGGAATAATTTTAATGACTTTTTTTAATTATTAGATTTTAATTAACGGTTATTGATAATTGCTTAATAAATTCTAATTTAAACTTAATAAAACCTTAGCAAATTAATTTTGTAAGCCCTTTTTAAAACGAAAAAAGTTCGAAATCAAATTGAAATCGAACTTTTGTAGAGGCGCCGGTCGGATTCGAACCGACGAATAAAGGTTTTGCAGACCTTCGCCAATGCTTATATAAAAAAGACTTAGACGAGTTTG
>CBDUBH010000153.1:0-4094 GCA_965365345.1 uncultured Melioribacteraceae bacterium | reverse complement strand
AACTTTAGTGCCGGCTTCTGCCGAAGCCGGGAAAAGTTGTAATTCTTCTAAAACCGGAATGCCGGATTCTCTGAAAATCTTATCGCCGAAATTATGTTTCAGATATAATTTTATTCCGCGATCACCAAAGTATTCGCCGACTTTTACCGTGCGTAAAGTATTTTCTTTTACAACAAGATTTATATTTCCCGATTGCGGAAATAATGCCTGCAGCGGAGTTGCGCCTTGTGAAGTAAATCCTTCTAGAAAAAAACTTGACCTTCCCCAAGCGCCTGTAAATATTGCTCCGCGTGTAATTAAATCGAATGAAGTGAAATCATAATCGCTATTAAATAATTTTGAATCACTGCGATTAATTGCGCCTTCAAAAACTATATATGAATTTCCTCTATCGGTTCTTGTTCTGAAATATCCGTCTTCAATATATTTTCTGAAATCCAATTTAAAACTAAATCCGGCTGAATTAATTTTCCCGTCATTGATCGGCAAATTTTCTTTGAACTTTTCATCTTTCCTGAAAAATGAATAATCGGTATTTTTAAAAGCTGTTTCATCTTTTATCATACCAAATCCAATTCCCAATCTCAAAAAATCAAACACATCGCCGCGTACTTCAAAATTAATTCCTTTTGAATAAAAATAATTTCGAAACTCGTACTTATTGAGTAATGCCAGCGCGCTTGCGGTAAATTTATTGTACTGATCAGCATTTTCAAAAAGTGTTTTTAATTTATTGTATGCCTCAAATTTTATTGCGGTTGTTCTGTAATCTCCTAAAAGATATTCAAGATCATAATCAAATTTGAATTTTTCATCGGCAAATCCGTATGAAATTTTCCCGTTTGTGTTTAATCTTCTGTTGTTCAATTCTTCCAGAAAAATTCCGAAATTCAAACTGCTTCCTTCAACTCTGTTAAAATGATAAATACCCAATGGACCGGTTGTTGAAAAGTTTTCGCTTATATTTATTTTGTCTGAAAGAATTGATGATTTTATATTTTGCCAATAATCAGGCGGAAGCGAAGCAAGGCTATCAATTTTTTCGTAGGCCAAAATTTCTTCACGCGAATTCGGGATTGTTATTGAATTTTGCCAATACGAATTATCTTTTTTATCGGCTTCGGGAATTACCGTTAAAATTGCGTTATCAAAAATTTCAGGATCAATTCCATTATTAATTTTATAATCATATAAAACTGAATTTAACTCAAAACTTGCGCGCGCCAATCCCAAAATATTCACTTGAAAAAATAATCTGTAATCTATTGGCATATAAATTTCATTTTGAAATTCACTGAATTGCTGAAAAATATTTACGCGTTCAAAAATTCCACCGGGATTTGCAGCTGAATTTAATTGAGTTTCAATTTTCAAAAAATTAAAATCGTTATCGCTAATGTAAATAAATCCCGTAAATGCCGGCTCATTTTCATCTTGCGGTGTGAAATTAATTTCGAGCACGGTTTTTTTATCAATTGCTAAAAGATTTGTAATGTTGAATTTGTAAAATTTCAATCCTTTTTCTGAAACGGGCGAGGGAATTTCTTTATCGAAAAATTTGATGTTGTCTTCATAAAAACTTTGAATGATTCTTCCGCCGGTTAAAACATTTATTGTTGAAGCAAAATTTGCGGTCTGTTTTTGCGCGGTAATAAATTCTTTATAATTTCCGTTTGAAAAATATCCGCTGCTATGGTTTTCAAAAATTCCTGCAATATCCAAATGATCTTCATCTGTTTTTTTTGCTGACATTGAAAGTTTTCTTCCGTTAACTTTCATATCATTATTCGTTCTGATAACACCTTTTGTGTAGGCATCAAATTTATAATCTTTTAATTTTTCTTTTCTGATATTTTTCTTTTCAACTGCTTTTTTCACGGCTTCATAAGCGGGATCGTAAGATGAAAGTACTGTAATTTCCTGAAATAAAATTTCCGCCGGCTGAACCAGAAAATTTATTTTTGCATTTTTGTTAAGATCAATATTTACCGTATCGGATTTATAACCGATGAACGATGCTATTAAATTATAATTTCCTTTTGGTAAAATAATTTCATATTCGCCTTGAATATTTGCGGCGGTTCCCGTTGTTGTGCCTTCAACTCTTATGTTTGCAAATCCTAATCCGAATCCCGACGATTTATCAATTACAATTCCGCTTACTTTAAAATTCTGTGCGGTCAAATTTGAAGCCGCTAAAATCAATATCAGAAAGAATATTTTTTTCATTTGTTTTGAAATTTTTATGATTGGTTTTTTGACGAAATATTTTTTACAATGATTTATTGATAGTTCAATACGAAAAATTCAAATTCGGTTGCACATAAAATAAATATAACAAAATAATTTTATGGAAAAGAAAATTTTAATTACCGGAAGCACGGGCTTAATCGGAAGCGCTTTACTGAAATATCTTTTGGAACAGGATCATTTTATAACGATTTTTACGCGTTCGCCTGAAAATGCAAAAGATCATAAAGGTGAAAAATTAGAATTTATAAAATGGGAACCTTCTGAACGAGGCGATTGGGAAATTCATCTGAACGGAAAAGATGCAGTGATTCATTTAGCGGGCGCGCCGATATTCGGGAAAAGATGGAGTGAAAGTTACAAGCATGAAATTTTCAGAAGCCGCCAAATTGGCACGCGCGGTTTGGTAAACGCAATTTCAAAATCAGAAAATAAGCCGAAAGTTTTTATTTCCGCTTCTGGAGTCGGTTATTACGGAACTTCCGAAACTAAAATTTTTTCAGAAGAAGATAAATCTCCCGGAAATGATTTTCTTTCAAAAGTTTGCATTGCTTGGGAAGAGGAAGCGGCAAAAGTTGAGGAATTTGGCGTTCGCAGAGTTAGCGTAAGAACAGGAATTGTTTTAGATAAAAATGACGGCGCGCTTGCGCAAATGTTAACTCCATTTAAATTTTTTGCAGGCGGTGCTGTTGGAAGCGGTAAACAATGGATGTCCTGGATTCATATTGATGATATTATTCGTATTTACGATTTCGCTTTGAAAAACTCACATATTTCCGGTGCTTTGAATGCAGTTGCACCAAATCCTGTTACAATGCAGCAATTGACAGATGAGATCGGGAAAGTTTTAGGAAAACCTTCATGGCTAAAAGTCCCGGAAGCGGCAGTAAAAATTGCATTCGGCGAAGCAGCAGAAGCAATAACAACGGGACAAAAAGTTATTCCGGAAAAATTACAGAATTTAAATTATGAATTTATGTTTCCGGAAATAGAAAGCGCCTTAAGAAACTTGTTAAAGTAAACTTAAGACGCTCATGGTTGAATTAAGTTAGTAAAGCGGTGTAACTTAATCAAAAAAAATAATTTTTTCGTCTGATTCCGGACAAAGCGGGAATGACGAAATTAATTTTTGCAATTTTATAAAGTTGTAGAGAAGTGATATATCTCGTCTCTATGTAAATTAAATATTTTTTGAGATCGCCACGCCCCTAAAGGGACTCGCGATGACATAAATGAAATTGTCATTTCGAACACAGTGAAGCAATCTTCATCACATAAGTTCGACTTTTACAGCATCAAATTCTATATTATACATTCTAAATTATTTTACTCCCACCAACTTACAATTTCGAAGCGTGATGATTTCAAATTCATTTGTGCTAGTGCAATGGCTTCGGAACTATAATAAAATGAAGCGTTTCCATCAGCTTTAACATTTACATTATCACCAACTATAATTGTTCCACCGTAAATTCCGTTATTTCCAATCATATTAGTTTCAATTGTTGATTGTCCATAGACAAGAACTATTCCGTAGAAATTAAAATTTCCGCTGAGTTTAACATTACCATTAATAATTAAAATGCCGGCTCCTGAAACATCTGTAAATCCAACATTTCCATTAACATAAGTAATTTTAGGATCAGACGTTGTACCTAATTCCATTCCGCCGGAATAGGTACCTGTAGATAATGCAATATCTGCAGAAAATATTGCGTTCTCAGTTAAAGTTCTCCAATCAGTATTATCGTTAACGGTTCTAACGCTCGGATCTCCACCGGCACCTTTAATTATTTTTGTAATGCGGTTTTTAAGATCATTAACAACATATGCGCTATCGGCGG
>CBDUBH010000152.1:0-4158 GCA_965365345.1 uncultured Melioribacteraceae bacterium | reverse complement strand
AAGGCAGAACTCTCGCATTTATTCTTGCACTTTACGCTTTTGCAATTTTCGGTTACGTAACCGCAACTCTTGCTTCTTTTTTCATCGGAAGAGAAGCTGATAATGAAGAATCAGAAGTTGCAAATGAAAGATCAATTATCAAACTTCAAAATGATGTAAAAGAATTAAAAGAAATGGTAAATTCACTTTTATCAAAAAATAATAATTCTTAGTTTTAAGTTCACATTTTTTTTGATTCAGTTTTGAAAGCCATTTTATGAAACCTTATACAATCGGAGTAATTTCCGATACGCATGGACTTGTTCGCGATGAAGTAAAAAAAATTTTCCGCGGAGTAAAATTCATTATTCATGCCGGAGATATCGGCGGCGATGATATTTTAAATCAACTCAAGGAAATTGCGCCGACAGTTGCAGTACGCGGAAATACGGATGTTGGGAAATTCGGGCATACTTTAAAAGAAAGATTGATACTGAATTTGGAACACTTTGAAATTCTTGTCGTGCATGATATTCATACAATTGATGAATCTAAATTTGATAAAAAAATAAAACTCGTTATTTACGGACATTCACACAAGCCAATAATAACAATACGAAACGGAGTTACTTATCTAAATCCCGGAAGTGCCGGTCCGCGCAGATTTAATCTTCCCGTTTCACTTGCTTTGCTTAATATAAACAAAGAACATTTTGCGGCGGAATTTTTTGAAATACCAAAATCTGAAGGTAAAAATGATTCGCATCACTGAAAATATTTTCATAAACGAAAATGAAATTAAAGAAGAATTTGTAAGATCTTCAGGACCCGGCGGACAGAATGTAAACAAAGTTTCAACCGCGGTTCAACTAAGGTTTGATGTAATAAATTCAAGCCTTCCGCAAAATGTAAAAGAAAGATTAATTAAAATTTCCGGTAAAAAAACTACTGCCGAGGGAATATTAATTATTGATGCGCGAAAATTCCGCTCGCAGGAAAAGAATCGGGAAGATGCTTTACAACGCCTGATTTTATTGATTGAAAAAGCAACTCATGAACCGAAAAAAAGAATTAAAACTAAACCTTCAAAAGTAGCAAAAGAAAAAAGACTTTCAGATAAAAAAAGAAAAAGCGAAATAAAAAGTTTCCGACGGAATAAAGATTATTTAAAATAAACTTATTCTTAATCTCAAATTCTTAAAATCAATTTCATAATTATTTTTTAAATAATTCATTTCGATCAATATTTACAGTACTAGAAATTCATCCATTCATTTTTCGCTGTATTTTTCGCGGTATTTTTAATCTCATTTCTTTTTAAACTTTACCTGATTATTATAATTTAATACACAATTTTAAACTGTTTTTATATTTGATGAAATACACAAAGAAAAATATTTCTGAATTTTTTGAAAAAGAAAAAGATAAAAGATCATCTAAAGCCGCATCAATATTGATTCTTGTGGTTGCTTCGATTTTTATTCTTCTCGTAATTTTTGCAAATCCATTGCTGAATAATTTTGTTATTGATGAAATTTCGAATTCCGTAAATCAGGATTCAACATTAAAATTCAATGCCGGAAATGTTAAATTAAATTTATTGACCGGCAGCATAAGTTCTTATAATTCGGATTTACAAATTCAAAATGCTGAAAAGGATACCATAATTTTAAATATGCCGTATATCAAAATTGATCAAGTAAATTGGGCAAAATTGATATCTGGAAATTATTATGCGGAAAAAATAACAATTAAAGATCCTGAAGTTTTTTGGAAAAATTTTTCTTTTACTGATTCAACCGAAAAAGAAATTGATTCGGTGTCACGGGAAAGATCAGATAAAAGTTTGTACGATGATTTGAATGAAAGTTTGGCACAAGCGTTTCCTGAAAAAATCAATTCGATCAATATAAATAAATTGATTTTGATTAACGGAAATTACAAAAAATTTGCCATGCCTGATTCCGCTTTTTTGCTGAGTTCTTTAGAAAATTTAGATTTGAACATTTCTGAAATTTCATTAAATAAAAATGAAAATATTTTGGTTTCGGGAATAAATTTATCTGTTAAAAATCCGATGCTGAAATTTCCTGAAAGCGGCTATGAGTTAAAATTTGATTCACTGAAAATTTCTTCTTTTGATTCGTTGATCTCGGGAAAAAATTTTTCATTTCAGCCGTATATTTCGCAAAATGATTTTTTTGAAATGAGAAAATTTCGTGCTAACAAATACGATATAAATTTTGATTCGGTTAAATTTTCCGGATTAAATTTTAATGATGTACTTAGGAAAAATCTTATTTCCGCAAAAGATCTTTTTATTAAATCGGCATCCTTTGAAATTATTTCCAATAAGATCAAACCGATAGATCCTGATTCAGATCCAAAAATGCCGAATGAATTTTTTAATTCTTTTAAATTTGATGTTAAAATTCCTGAAGTAAAATTTTCCGGCGGCTCAATAAAATACGGCGAATTATTTGAACATCATGAAGATCCTGCTATACTGAATTTTACAAATCTAAATGCATCGCTTTCAAATTTTTCAAATATCAAAAATGAAAAAGAGCCGGCAAATATTTTGAATGCTTCGGCAAAATTAGCTGATGCCGGAAAATTAGATGTTCTGATGAATTTGAATTTGACTGATGAAAATCTGAATTTGACATATAAAGGAAAATTAAGTGCAATGGAATTAAACTCACTTAACGATTTTTTAAAAATCTCAAGCGCAGTTGAAATTGAATCAGGTAAAATTAATGAAGTTACTTTTGATGTAAAAGTGAATAACGGAATTGCCGAAGGAATTGTAAAACCGGTCTATGAAAATCTGAATATTGATCTTGTTTCGGAAGATCTTGAAAAGAATTTCAATTTGAAGAGATTCTTTAAGACTTTCGTTGCAAATGAATTTATGATTGAGAAATCAAATCCGAACGGCGATAACGAAATTAAAACCGGCAAAGTTGAATTTACACATAACGGCGAAGCATTTTTTGAATTTATCTGGCTTGCTTTACGTGAAGCACTTGCCGAAACGATCGGCTTAAAATAATTTTTGAGCATCATTTTAATAATTCAAATATTTAGTTTTGAACTTATTATTAATTAGCAAAATTCATTTCTTTAACCTAATTTTATCTCCGGATTTTTTACGGATTTTAAGGAAATGAAATATAAATTTTTAGTAGTTTTACTTGTAATTATAAATTTTACCAATATTCGCGCTCAGGACCTGCCTCAAATTAATTTGGAATATGCTTCGTATGCGGTTTCAGCTGATGAAAAATTGATCGGATATTTCGGCGAAAAGAACCGCGTTGAAGTTAAATCGTTAAAGAAGATTTCCAAATATGTTGTGTGGTCTTTAATTGCGACTGAGGACAGGGATTTTTACAATCACGATGGAGTTTCGTATAAAGGATTGGGGCGAGCTGTAATTCAAACATTGACCGGCTCAACCCAAGGCGGAAGCACAATTACAATGCAGCTTGCGCGGAATTTGTATTTAACTCACGAGCGCTCGATCTCACGAAAACTCAATGAAATCAGTATCGCGAAAGATCTTGAGAAAAAATATTCAAAAGATGAAATTCTGCTTTTATATTTAAACACGGTTTATTTCGGAAAAGGCGCTTGGGGAATTTGGGCAGCGGCTCAGGAATATTTTTCAAAAAAACCGGATCAATTGACAATTAATGAAAGTGCAACTTTGGTCGGTTTGCTGCAATCGCCGAACGGTTACGATCCGGTAAAAAATCCTGATAAAACTTTGAATCGCCGGAATGAAGTTTTATACAATTTGGTTGAAACGAAAAAACTTTCCGAAAAAGAATTCAATCAATTAAAATCACAGCCGTTAAACTTGAAGATGCGAAAAAAAACCGGCAGGCATTTTTTAGAGCATATCAGAAAAGAAGCAAATTCAATTTTAAGCAAAAAAGGAATTTCTTTAAATAAAGATCAGATTGAAATTGTAACTACTTTAAATTTTGATATGCAGGAAGCAGCCGAAGATGCGGTGGAAGCGCAATGGGAAAATTTTCCTGCAAATATGAAGGAAGCGCAGATCGGATTAATTTCAATTGAACCGGGAACCGGAAAAATTCGTGCAATGATCGGCGGAAATCCTCAATCGGAATCACGCGGATTAAATCACGCAGATGAAATTAAAAGACA
>CBDUBH010000151.1:0-4163 GCA_965365345.1 uncultured Melioribacteraceae bacterium | reverse complement strand
AAAATATCATTTACTTGAACGGATTTATGGGATCGGGGAAAAGCACGATTGGACCGATTCTGGCAAACACTTTGGGCTGGGATTTTTTCGACCTTGATAAAGAAGTTGAAAAACAATTACAAACAAATATTCTCGAAATATTTATGCAAAAAGGCGAAGAATATTTCAGAGAAAAAGAATGCGAAATTTTGAAAAAACTTTCCGAACGTGATAATGTGATAATTTCTTTGGGTGGCGGAACCGCAGCTTATAAAGATAATATTGAATTTTTAAGATCCACCGGCAAAGTAATTTACATAAAAGTTTCAGAAGAAGTGCTTTACAATAGATTGAAAAACAAAGGTGACAGACCTGTTTTGAACAATAAAGACGGCTCGGTTGATAAAGAAAATCTGCGTAACAGAATTTCCGAATTGCTAAAAGTGCGTACTCCGTTTTATGAACAAGCAGATCTGGTAATTGATATGGAAAATCAGCCGCTCGGACTTGTAATTGACAAGATCGCAAAGATAATCTACAGATCAAATCTTATAAAATAAATCCTGCAGACAATTTAAAAATGAAAAAAATTAAAGTTAACCTTGCCGGAAATTCATACGAAGTTTTGATCGGCAAAAATATTTTCAAAGATCTTTTAAAAGAAATTGAAAAAAGAAATTTGCATAAAAATATTTTTGTGATCACGGATAATAAAATTTTAAAAATTTACAGAAGTGAAATCGCGGAATTTTTAAAAACAAATAATTCAAAATCAGAAATATTTGCGATAAAACAAGGCGAAGAATCAAAGAATTACGAAACAGTAAATAAAATTTATTCAAAATTGATTAATTCAAATTTCGGTCGTGATACTTTAATTATTGGCTTTGGCGGCGGAGTTGTTGGTGATATTGCAGGATTTGCCGCTTCAACTTTTATGCGCGGAGTTCAATTTGTGCAGGTTCCTACAACTTTACTTGCCTGCGTTGATAGTTCGGTCGGCGGAAAAACCGGAATCAATTTTCAAAATTATAAAAATATTATTGGTACTTTTTATCAACCGGAATTTGTGTTGATCGATATAAATTTCCTGAAAACATTGCCCGAAAAAGAAATGATCTGCGGAACCGGCGAACTTATGAAATATGCATTTCTTTCGGATAAAAGCTATTTTGAATTTCTTAATAAGAATTTAGATAAAATTTTAAATTTTGATGATGAAGTTTTGCAGAAAATTATTTTTGAATCCGTTAAAATAAAATCAGCAGTGGTTTCGCAAGATGAAAAAGAAACCGGCTTGAGAAAAATATTGAATTTAGGTCATACTTTTGCGCACGCTTATGAAAGCAATTTGAATTACCAAATCAAGCACGGCGAAGCGGTAATTGCGGGATTGATAAACGCATCAATTTTATCATTTAAAATGAATTTACTCAGCGAAAATTTGTTGAAAGAATATTTAAATTTACTTACAAAGTTAAAAATCACCAATAAGATCAATGGTTTGGATAAAGAAAAACTCTATTCGGCAATGTTAAAGGATAAAAAAAACAGGGAAGGTAAGATCAAATTTGTACTGCGGATTGATTTCGGAAAAATTGCCATTGATGTTGAAGCCATAAAAAATTTGGTACTGGAAACCTTAAATGAAACCGAAGAAATTTTGTTCAATAAAAAATCATATCCGGCATAAAATTTAATTTACAATTTTAGCAGCGAGGTAAAAGTGAAACTAAATTTCATTTGAATTTACCGGATACGATTTTTAAAATTTCATTCATTGAATTCATCATTTATCCGTGAATTACACAATCAAAATTAAAGAACGTTAAAATAATTTTTGAAAAATTTCATTAAATATTTTCAATTAAGCCAATTAATCTGAAATATTTTTTGCTAAATGTGCCGAGTAAAAAATGTTGCAGAATCTTCTTACAGATGAATTTTTATCGTAGTGTATTGCTTGTTTAACTGCAAAAATTCCGCGTGGATCACCAATTTTTACCAATGCAAGTGCTGCCTGAACTTTTAATTCATCACATTCGGAAGATTTCAAAACTTTCATTAAAGGAATTACTGCTTTGGAAATTTTATACTCGCCGAGGAAATTTGCCGAGCTGATTTGCAATCCACGATTATCTGAATTCAATCCGATCAAAAGATTTGTTTCGATCATTTTTTTGTCAAAAGTTGATCTGTACTTTTTTTGCGGTTGCATTGCAAATGCCGAGGATGAAACCAAAAAAGCTAAAAGCAAAAATACGGAAATGGATTTAAAACGTGTCATTTTCTTACCCTCTCTTTCAAATAATTTATATATTTGTGTTTTTAATTTTGACTAATGATTTTGTAAAAAGTTGTAAATCATTGTCATAAATTGTGACGCATGAATTTGAGGAAAGTTCCGTTCATTAAAGTTGGAATAAAATTATGGAAAAATTTAAATGGCTTAAATGGGCAAAAGATCTCCAAACAATCTCGCAAAACGGATTGACTTTTGCACAAACCGGTTATGATCTGGAAAGATACAGATCAATTGCAAAAATAGCTGCCGAAATAATTTCGGAACAAACAGACTTTCAGTTAGAAAAAATTTCGGAAATGTTTGATTATCAGATTGGTTATGCAACTCCCAAAGTTGATGTTCGCGGAGTTGTTTTTAGAGATGAAAAAATTTTACTGGTAAAAGAAGTGGTTGATGGAAAATGGACTTTACCCGGCGGTTGGGCTGATCCGAATGAAACTCCCGCGCTGGCAATTGAAAGGGAAGTATTTGAAGAATCGGGATTTGAAGTTAAAGCAACAAAACTTCTTGCGCTTTACGATCGTGATAAACAAGGGCATTTTCCACCTTATCCTTTTCATATTTATAAAGCATTTTTTCTTTGCGAAATTACCGGTGGAAAAGAAAAAACAAGCAACGAAACAACTGATGTAAAATTTTTTACACAAAATGAAATTCCCGAACTTTCGCCTGCGCGAACAACTTTGAAACAAATTAATCGCTTTTATGAAAAGTTGAAAACGAATGATTATGAAGCTGATTTTGATTGAAGAATTTTAAACAAAAAGAATAAAAATACGATAATACCATAAAAAATTACAAAGGAAATAAGAATGTCAAATAAGAACGATATAATTGAAAAAGATGAAATTCTTCAACTTGTAAGCTTTATGATTGAGAATGAAGAATACGGAGTTGATATTCTTAAAGTTCAAGAGATCAACAGAATGTTTCAAATAACAAAAGTGCCAAACTCACCGGATTTTGTTGATGGTGTTATAAATTTGCGGGGAAGGGTAATTCCCGTAATTGATCTCAGAACAAAATTAAATTTATTAAGAAAATTACACGATAAAGATACAAGAATTATTGTTGTTGATCTTCAGGGGAAAACGATCGGATTTATAGTTGATAAAGTGAAAGAAGTTTTAAGGATTCCTTCAAGTATAATTGAGCCGCCACCATCCACGGTTTCAGGGATAAATTCTGATTTTATAACCGGCGTTGGGAAATTGGAAGACCGGTTACTTATTTTACTTGATCTTGATAAAATTGTTACAGGAAGCGAAAAAAAGGAACTTGCCGCAATATAGATTTCGAAAAATTAAGTTTATAAGATCCGGATTTACATCCCGGATTTTTTATTTTAAAATGAATTACAAATTTGATTGCTACTTTCAAATTTAATTTTTACAATACAGTTGAAATCAAAATTAAAGGAGGAAGTTATGGCAACTTATATTTTGCTTACAAAATTATCTCCGGATAAAGTTGCGGATGTAAAACACCGCGAAAGTATGGGACGCGATTGGTTAGAAGAAGTTAAAGAAAAATGTCCCGAGGTGAAATTCATTGAACATTATGCATTGCTCGGTCCGTACGATTTTATGGATATTTATGAAGCGCCAAATGAAGAATCAGCCGCAAAAGTTTCAATGATAACAATGTCAAAAGGAGCTTTTAAAGCAGAAAGCTGGAATGCGCTTCCGTACAAAAAGTTTTTAGAGCTTTCAAAAAATATTTAATCTAATTTGATTTATGTGAAATGAAAATTTTAGAAACGTAAAAATGGGGAAATTTATTACTCTCCGGAAAAACAATAGATCAGATTTTTAAAAAAATAATTCAAATTGCCGTAATTAATTAATATATAAAATGTTAGTCTAAATTTTAATTTTAA
>CBDUBH010000150.1:0-4171 GCA_965365345.1 uncultured Melioribacteraceae bacterium | reverse complement strand
TAACTTTTCGCAAAGTTTGTTTCCATCCCAAGGATAATCAGTGCAGCTTCTAATCGGAGGTTTTGCTTTATGACCTTCGGGGTTGTACTTATTTATTCCTTTAAAAGGAATCTGCTTTTCACCATTAATTTCATCTGGGACAAATCTTCCCGCAGCATTTTTTACAAGTTTCATAATAAACTCATTTTTAGTATGAGAAATTTTTTCAAAATAATTTAGAATACAAAATGAATAATGATTCAGAATTCAAGATTGTTAATTTCAGAAAGATTCCGGACAAACCGGAATGACGATCTTTAATTTTATACAGTTTTAACTCGGAATTTCCTCACGCCAATTATCTTGAATCAAATTATTCATTTGTGCTGATTTTATTGTATGAAGTGCTCGTTTTACAACCGGCGCATCAATCATTTTACTTCCTAATGAAACAACTCCGATTCCTTTTTTCTCGGCTTCTTCAAAAGCTAAAACGATTTTTTTTGCTTTTTCGATTTCATCTTGTGTAGGAGCAAAGGCTTCGTGAATAACTTGAATTTGGCGTGGATGAATACATCCTTTGCCTTCAAATCCTAATGATTTAGCTTCAAATACACTTTGTCGCAATCCTTCCATATCATTAACATCTGAAAAAACTGTATCAATTGCCTGAACTCCGGCAGCTTTTGCCGCATTTACAATCATGCTTCTTGCAAAGAAACTTTCTTTTCCTTCATTCGTTCTTTGCGTCCCGATATCGGAAGTATAATCTTCCAAACCGATTGCAAGCGCGCAAACATTATCAGAGAATGATGCAATGTTGTAAGCGTTTATTATTCCTTTTGCACTTTCAATTATCGGCATGAAATAAATTTTTCTATCAATATTGAATTCATTTTTCAATCTGATGATTTCATTTTCAATATCATAAAGCGGTTCAACATCTTCGCATTTAGGAATTAAAATTACTTGAACTCCATAAGGTACAATGAATTTCAGATCTTCAATTCCGCGTGGAATTTGATTTATGCGTACCATTTTTTCAGCGCCGTAAAAATCAACATTCATCAATGCATTTCTAACTATAAGCTGTGCAGCATCTTTTTCAGAAAATGCAACGCTATCTTCCAAATCTAAAATTATTCCATCGGGTTTATGAAGTCCGGCATTAACAAAAAATTTCGGTTCATTTCCCGGCAAATATAATCGGCTTCTGCGCATTTTTTCTTTTGATGTTTCAGAAAAATTAACAAGTTCTGAAGTCAGCAGAAATTGTTTTTGATTTTCCGGGAATAACCTTTTTACTGCGAGTTCAAATCTTGCGGCAATTACAAAAGGCAAAGCGCCGTAATCTTCGACTGTAATTTTTACATTTTGCAGTTCAAAAAAATTAGCCATTTCCAAAATTAAATTACGAATAGAATTTCCGTACATAATTTCAACTTTGCTTTTCAGATTAAGTTCAATTCCGCCGGAATCTGTTTTTTCGATTTCAACATAACAATCGGAGCGGATTTTATCGCCGCGTTTTCCCGCAGTTGATTTTTTAATTTCTTTCATAAATTTTCTCAAAAATTATAATTGAATTAAACGATAAGTTTATTCATAAATTCGCGGGCACTTAATTTTTCACAGTCGAAAATCATATCTTTAATTTCTTTTTGTCTTTCAGCACTTAACAATTCAGCAGAAAGCGCATTGAATTTATTTTCAAGATCTTCCAATGTCATTGGTTCGCGCGGATCGCCTTTTGGGAATTCCAAATATTCTGAAAATTCTCTTCCGTCTTTTGTTTTTACAACAACTTTTGACGGCTGTTTTGCAGGGAACATTTTTTCAAATTCAATTGAAGGTTCACCTTTAATTCTATCAATAACTTCCCAGATTTTAGGGTCTTTTAATTTTTCTTCTGAAAAAGATTGCGTCGTAATTTTGTGATCTACCAAAGTAACGGCAATGCAATAGGGAAGTGAATGATCGGCAGTTTCACGCGATTCAGGGCGATATTTATGCGGATCAAAAAGAATATCATAAGCTTGTGCTAATGTGGTTAAAGTAACTGATTCAATTTGATCGTAAGAAATATTATTATTTGTAACTGCTTTTAAAGTGCAGGATATATGTGTGTGCGTTAAAGCTTCTGTCGGGAATGCTTTCATGCTGCATTCAAGTATTTTAAAGGATTTACCAAGATTTCCAATTAATTTTTCAATATTCCATTTCCATTCTGAAATTCCATCCCTACCTTGCATTTGGACCGGTTTTACTTTTTGTTCTTTTACATCCCAGCCGCCAAAACAATCCATGAAACCTTCTTTGCCTTCAAAAACCATTTCAGTTCCGCTGTATCCTTTCTGAGCCATCAATGCTGCGAAAACTCCGGCTTGCGTTGCCATCGGATCAACAGTGTTTTTCATCATTGTTAATTTACCTGCAGTAGGACATCCGATTGTATGATTATGTGAACCGGAAATTCCGATTGCGTTTACCATTTGATCAACTGATAATCCTAAAATTTTTCCGGCAACAATTGGCGATACAAATTGTGTTAGAGTCGCGTGATGCCATTTTCTTTCTCGTATTCCGGGCACTGCAAATTCACATAGACGCTGTTCAAATTCATAAGCAAGAACAATTGCTACAATTACATCTTCCATTGATGCGTTTACTTTTTCTGCCATTGAAAGCGCTGCCGGAATAATATCTGATGGATGAGAAGGATCTTCTTTCCAATAAATATCATTAAAATCAAGCGCGCGGATCATAAGTGAATTTACAAGTGAAGAATTTACAGCAGGAATTTTATCGCCGAATCCGATCAAAGTTGATTCTTCTTTTCCGCCCATTTCTTTATAAATATCGCGCAAAACATTTACATCTTTTGTATGATAGCCGCCGTAAGCACAGCCGATTGAATCGTATAAATATCTTTTAACTTCGTGAATAACTTCTTTTGGAAGATCTGAATATTTTAAGTTTACTGCAAATTCCGATATGATTCTTGCTATTGATTTTTCCATAAATTTCCTCGGTTTATTTTTAGCTTTCAGCGTTCAGTAATTTTAGTAGTCAGTTTACAGTTTTCAGTTATAAAAATTCAGTATTAAATTTCTCTTCCTTTTATTTAGAAAGGAAAATTCACATTGTCATTGCGAGTGAAGCGAAGTAATCTTATTAGTAGATCGCCGTGTCGTTTCACTTCTCGCGATGACAATTTTTAATATCAAAACAATTCATTTTGAACCAAGAAAAAATGATTCCGTTCTTACCGGAATGACAATCATATTTCTTAAAACTCTCAACTAAAACTGATTACTTAAAACTTAAAACTGATAACTTATAAACTATTTTATTTTTTCTTTAACCCAATTTTCCAAACCGCCGGTAACAATTAATTCCTGTGCGGCTTTTCCTACCGGACTGATCGAATAAATTTTCTCATCAACCTGCATAATTGATCTTTTGAAATCAACTTTTGCTTTTATTCCGGTTTGAATTGTCAATTCTTTAATTCCTAATTTTGAATTGAGATCATTCACTAATTCAGGCGCTTCTATCAAAAGAAATCCGTTGTTAATAGCGTTTCTTTTATAAGTTTCGTTAAATGAAATTGCAACTACTAAACTTATTCCTTTATATTTCAAAGCTGTTGCTGCTTGTTCGCGTGAACTTCCGGTACCGAAATTTGAACCGCTTACAAGAATATCTCCTTTAGAAACTTTATTTACAAATTCCGGATCGTAATTTTCCATTACAACTTTTGCTTGTTCTTCCGGAGTAATATCATCATTGTAAGTATATTTACCGGGATAAATTCCATCAGTATTAATATTATTTTGCGGACAGAAAATTAAATTGCCTTCAATTTCAGCTGTGAAGTTTTCAATTATTTCAACTTCTGATACGCCATTTTGTTGTATTGAATTTGTTTTTATATCAGTTGAAATTTGTAATTTTTCATTTGAGTACCAAATGTAATCAATCTTTCCTGAAATTGCCGATGAAGCAACTACCGCGGGCGATGCCAAATACGCATGCGCATTCGGAGAACCCATTCTTCCTTTGAAATTTCTGTTTGTTGCGGAAATTCCAACTTCGCCATCTTGCAGTAAACCTGTTCCAAGACCGATACAAGGACCGCAGCCGGGAGGAAGCGGAATAGCACCGGCTTCAATTAAAGCTTGCCAATCGC
>CBDUBH010000149.1:0-4324 GCA_965365345.1 uncultured Melioribacteraceae bacterium | reverse complement strand
CTGCCTTCAGGCGAGCGCGGCCAAAACTCTGAGCCGGAAGTGGTCATCATCATTGCGGTCCACCAAAGCGAATCGCCGTAAGTTTTGAATCCTGCACTTCCGGGTTCACCGGCTTCAAAAGCATACATTCCCGCGGCTCCGACAAATGTAACAATTAAAGTTAAAGCTGAAACGTAAGCAAATCCTCTGCGGCTGAAAGTTGATCGCATTGCTTTTAATCCGCGGTTAAGCGAACTGATTATGCGCACTAATCTAATGCTTCGGACTGTTCGTGTTAATCGTAAAATTCTTATAGCTCTGAAAATTCTGAAAACGCGCAGCGCCGGAATTGTAAGAGAAAGTGCTGAAAGCCAGTTTGATTTCAAATATTCAGTTTTCTCCGGAGCAAGAAAAAATCTTAGTAGAAAATCAACAATAAAGATTCCCCAAATTATAAGTCCCGTAAGTTCCAAAGCGGGAGTTAGCCCCCAGATAAATTCTACGGCAAGCAGAACAAGCCAGAAAAATCCGAGTATGATTATTGGAAATTCAAGCCAGCTTTCTAATTGTTTTAAGAATTCTTTTCGTTCAAGATAAAGCAGATCTTTAAGTTTTTTATCTTCCAAAACAAAATCCGAAATTATTGCGCATATAAAAATTATAATAATTTTTAATGTGAAAATGAATTGTGAAGTATGTTAAAGTGAAGAAATGTTGCAAAGTCTAATGACGTAAATTACATTTTGAAAATTGAAACACTTTATAAAGTTATGTATATTAAAATAGTTGATATTCAAATTACAAGAACAAATTCAATTGGATTTTAATAGAGATGAAAATTAAAACTGAAATATATTTGGGAGATGCTAAAGAACAATTACAATTATTGGATGAAAACTCCGTAGATTTAATTATTACTTCACCACCATACGCAGATCAGAGAAAAAATACTTATGGAGGAATTTCTCATGAGAAATACGTTGAATGGTTTTTACCTGTTTCAGAACAACTTTTACGAGTTTTAAAACCTACAGGAACCTTCATACTTAATATAAAAGAAAAGGTTGTTGATGGTGAAAGAAGCACATATGTAATGGAATTGATTTTGGAAATGCGTAAACAAGGTTGGCTTTGGACAGAAGAATTTATTTGGCATAAAAAAAATTCTTATCCCGGGAAATGGCCGAATAGATTTAGAGACGCTTGGGAAAGACTTCTTCAATTTAATAAAAATAAAAAGTTTAATATGTATCAAGAAGAAGTAATGGTTCCAATGGGTGATTGGGCAAAATCAAGATTAAAAAATCTTTCTGAAACAGATAAGATTAGAGATAATTCAAAAGTTGGTAGTGGTTTTGGAAAAAATATTTCGAATTGGGTAAATCGTGAGAAAGCATATCCGACTAATGTTCTGCATTTAGCAACAGAATGTAACAATAAAAATCATAGCGCTGCTTTTCCAGAAGAATTACCTGAATGGTTTATTAAACTTTTTACTAAAGAAAATGATATGGTTCTTGATCCATTTATGGGTTCAGGTACAACTTTATTTGTCGCCAAAAATATGGGAAGAAATTCAATTGGAATTGATATAGTTCAAGAATATTATGATATGGTCAAAAATCAACTCGAACAAGCAGAAATGGTTTTATTTGAAAATAGGGGAAATTATGAAAAAACTAAAAATTAATGATGTCCTCCTTTATGTTGAACAAAATATTGAAACCTTTCATCAAAAAAGAATTCAAAGTTTGGATGAATTGAAATTATCCCATGTTCTTAAAAGAAAAAATCCATACTTATATAAAGCCAAATATGTATTAACAGCTGATCAAATTATCAGAGGAATTGTTGATGCACACATCTCTTCAAATGAAGAAACTATTTTCGGTGATTGGTTGGAAGGACTTGCTATATTTATAAATTCTAAAGTTTATAATGGAAGAAAATCAGGAATTACGGGAATTGATCTTGAATTTGATAAGGATAATATTAGATATATAATTACAATAAAATCAGGTCCAAATTGGGGAAACAGCCGACAAATTGCTGAAATGAAATCAGGTTTTATTACAGCCAAAAAAACTTTGCGAACTAGTAATTCTCAAATGAATATTATTGCAATAAATGGTTGTTGTTATGGAAGGGATAATAAACCTGATAAAGGAGAATATTTTAAATATTGTGGACAAAGATTTTGGGAGTTTATATCAGGAGATAAAGATTTGTATACGGAAATTATCGAGTCTTTAGGCCATAAGGCAAAAGAAAAAAATGACGCTTTCATAAAATCTTATTCACAAATGATCAATAAATTTACAAAAGAATTTACCATAAATTTCTGTAAGGAAAATGGAGAAATTGATTGGATAAAACTTGTACAATTTAATTCTGGAAATTAGAAATAATTTTATTAAAAATTTCCAATTATTTGTTGAATAAAATAAAACATAAACTTTAACTCAAGCAAAATCTGTAAAACAAAAATCAAAAAATTTATTTCAATACCTGAAATGTTTTATGTGTTCGCCTTGCTGCCCGAGTTCTGTCATCGCTTCAATTCCAATTTGTAAATGAAGATCCAAATAATTTTCATTTACCGCTTTGTCGGATTCTTCCGTTTTAATTCCTTCGGGAACCATCGGCATATCTGAAACCAAAAGCAAAGCGCCGCGCGCAATTTCGTTAACATGACCGACAATAAAAATTGTTGCGGTTTCCATATCAATTCCAATTACGGAAAGTTTTTTCAAATAATCTTTGAACTCATCATCCCACTCCCAAACTCTGCGGTTTGTAGTGTAAATTACTCCGGTACGGTATTCGTGATTGTGTTCTACAATTTTGTTTGAAACAAATTTATGCAATTTAAAAGAGGGAAGTGCAGGAACCTCAGAAGGAAGATAATCATTGCTTGTTCCTTCACCGCGAATTGCAGCAATCGGTAATATAAAATGTCCAATTTCGGTTGAATGTTTTATTCCGCCGCATTTTCCTAAAAATAAAACACCTTTCGGTTTTCGTGCGGTTAAAAGATCCATAATTGTTGCAGCATTTGGCGAACCTATCCCGAAATTTACAATTGTTAGTCCGTTTGAATTTGTGGCAGTTTGCATTGGTCTGCCAATTCCCTTAATATCACAATTAAATTGTTCGGCAAATTTTGTAACATAATTATGAAAATTTGTTAAAAGAAGATAATCTCCGAATTCATCTATTTTAGTTCCGGTGTATCTCGGAAGCCAGCTTTGCGCAATTTCAAATTTTGTTCTCATTTAAAACATATTTTTTTATTATTCCTTACAATTTAAATTATTTTTATGGAAAATTATAGTTCAAATTCATAATATTGAATTAAAATTTTTGGAGAAATGAAAAATGCTTTCATTTTCGTTTATTGATTATGCAATTGTGATAGTTTATTTTATTGCCGTTCTTTCAATCGGGTTTTATTTCAGAAAAAGAAATAAAAACAGCGAGGAATATTTTCTTGCGGGAAGACATATCGGCTGGCTTGCAATCGGGGCTTCTCTTTTTGCAACAAATATTTCAAGCGAACATTTTTTAGGATTAGCGGGAACCGGTTCAAAATCCGGATTGGCAGTCGGCCATTTCGAATGGCTCGCGTGTTTGATCGTTTTACTTCTGGGCTGGGTTTTTACTCCTTTCTATTTGAAATCCGGCGTTTTTACAATGCCCGAATTCCTTGAAAAAAGATATAACTCCGCAACACGTTATTATTTAAGTATCGTTTCGATAATTGCTTATGTACTTACAAAAATTTCAATTTCGCTTTACGCCGGCGGAATTTTGCTGAATGCAGTTGTTGGATGGGATATGTACACTTCCGCAATCGTAATTGTTTTGGTAACGGGACTTTACACAATTATGGGTGGTCTTTCAGCGGTAATTTATACAGATCTTGTTCAGATGTTTATTTTGATTTTCGGCTCGGTTGCATTAACATTGATCGGAGTAAATCAAGCGGGCGGATGGAATGAACTTGTTGCCGGAACACCCGCTGATTTTTGGAGCATGTTCAAACCGATGAGCGATCCGGATTTTCCGTGGACGGGAATTATTTTCGGCGCGCCTATTTTAGGAATTTGGTATTGGTGCACTGATCAATATATTGTACAAAGAGTTTTAAGTGCAAAAAATTTGGATAATGCGCGCGGCGGAACAATTTTCGCCGGCTACTTAAAAATTCTTCCCGTTTTTATTTTAGTTCTTCCCGGTGTTATCGCTTTTAAATTGACTAACGGACAAGTTACCGGCGATAAAGCTTATGCTTGGATGGTTACAAATCTTTTACCCACAGGATTAAAAGGAATTGTTGTTGCCG
>CBDUBH010000148.1:0-4356 GCA_965365345.1 uncultured Melioribacteraceae bacterium | reverse complement strand
ATTTACAACTGGAAATGTATGAATGCTATCATCGTAGCTTTTGTAACTTCCTGGTTTTATATCAAGAATTCTAACTTTTAAGAAGTAAGGGGTTTCAAGAAGATGCACGTAATCCCAACCATATTTATCGGCAATTGCATTTTTTATTTTACTTAACTTTATTCCAGGAGAAAGTATGCTTTTGTCATAACTTGAGTTTTTTATTTCATTGCCCCATTCATTAACCCATTGAGTTAATTCCTTTTGAAACTCAATCGATGCATATGCAAAAGTCTCATAAAAATATTTTTTTGCTTTTTCCATTTCTAAATCAGAAAGAGATATTTTTTTCCCGGCAATCTCATTTGCTTTTGAGGGAACCTTATTTTTTACAAAAGTTATCAGTGAATCGATACTTTTCTTTTTTTCTTCAATTCCTTGACAAAATGAGTTAGTGAAATAGAAAATCATAATGAGCGAAAAAATAAAAAATCTCATGTTAACCTCAGTTGTAAAAAAATAAAATAAATAGGTACTATGCGTGAGTAATAGTTTAAATTTAAAGTAAGATATTCGGGTTTTATTATCAAGTTTCAATAAGTTTTTTCGTTTTATGCTCTAAGATTTTTATTCTATATATTATTACTTATAGCGGTTAGTTTGATATGAATCAGGAAAGGAATTAAGAGTTTATTAACACTGATATTTTAAATATTTATAAAGAAAAATGAATATTAAAAATATTTTCATTTATTTTAACAGAGAATTTAATATCATAAAAAATCCCCTTTATTATAAAGGGGATTTTATAAATCAAGGATTTTTACTTATTAACTTACTCTATCAATCCTTGCGCAAAATGCTCCATCAACTTTATGAATGTGCGGCAATGTTTGCACGCATTTATTTTCATCTAACAAATTTTCGCTGAAAAATTCGCTTGCCGGATGAAGTTTGAAATTCGGATTTTCATCCAAAAATCTTTTTACTATTTCGAAATTTTCTTCCGGCTCAATTGTGCAAGTGCTATAAACTACCGAACCGCCGATCTTCACAAGCGTAGCCGCTTTTTTCAATAATTCATATTGGACTTTTGCTAATTCTCTAACATCGGGAAGTTCTCTTTTCCATTTGATGTCCGGCTTCTTGGAAAGTGTTCCTAATCCCGAGCAAGGCGCATCCAATAAAACTCTATCAAATTTTTCATCATCAGTAAAATCGTGTGCATTTCCTTCAGTTACTTTTACGTTTGATGCATCGACACGACTCAAATTTTTATCTAAAATTTTGATCCTGCTTTCATAACGGTCAAGTGCAACTATTTCGCCTTCGTTTTTCATTAAGTTTGACATAAACGCAGATTTTCCGCCGGGCGCAGCGCAAAGATCCAAAACTCGCATTCCCGGTTTAGGATCAAGTAAAATGCAAGGCAAGCCGGTGCTTTCATCTTGAATACTGAAAAATCCTTTTGCGAAATATTCCCAATCGGTAATATTTGTTATGGTTTTTAATTTGAAAAATCCCGGAATGAAATTTCCTTCATGAAATTTCAGATCAACTTTTTGTAAAAGTTCACGAAATTCATCAACTGAAATTTTATTTGTGTTTGCGCGGAGTGAAATTCCCGGACGCTCATTATTTGCTTCGAGTAATTTTTCTGTATTTTCTTTACCGAATCTTGCAACCCATCTTTTTACCATCCAAGCCGGATGCGAATAATAGCTACTTAAATATCCCACTAAATCTTCGTTGGGATCGGGATAGCGGATGGCATTTTTATTTCTGATGATATTCCGCAAAACTGCGTTTGTAAAATCCGCGGGTTTTTGTCCCTGAAGTTTTTTAATGAATTCAACCGCTTCATTTACTGCGGCATAATCCGGGACTTTCGTTAAAAATAAAATTTGATACAACGCAACGCGCAGCGCATTTTTAACATTCGGAATGCTTTTGGAAAATTGACCTTTGTGAAATCCGTTCAAGATCCAATCAATTCTTCCGCCCCAGCGAATTACTCCATGAACAATTTCATACAAAAGCGCTTTATCTTGTCCGGAAAGTTCCGCATTTTTCAATTCGCTTTCCAAAAGTTTATCGAGATAAGCATCGGTGCGGTCAATTCTGTTCAAAACTTTTACCGCAATTCCGCGAACGCCGGTGTACAAATTCATAATTCTGCGTTCTTGAAGTTCAATTTTTGTATTTTGTTTTTGATCCGGAATTTCTCCGGATTCTTTTTCAGGTGCGTGAATTTCTCCGGATTTATTTAGATTTTCGAAAACATCTTTTTCATCAATAATATTTTTTTCGTAATCATCTTTTAAAGGATCGTTTCCTTGAGAAAATTTAATTTCTTTTTCAGTTAATTTTTCTTCCTGAATTCCGCCGATATTTTTTTGCGGAACATTTTCATTCAGAATATCCGGATTTTCACTTTCGGAATTTTCTTTTCTTCTATCTTTAAAGTTTTGTTTTCTGTCGAATTTATTTTTGAAATCTTTTTTATTCCGGTCAAAATTTTTCTTTTTATCAAATTCCTTTTTCCTGTTTTCAAATTTATTCTGATCGCGTTTTTCTTTTTTATCTTTTAAAAAATCATCTTTTTCTAAATTTGAATTTCTCTTTTCGCCGGAATTCTCTTTTGCGGATTGATCCTTATTTTCATCGCGTCTTTTTTTGAATTCATCTTTTCTTTTAGGATCAAATTCTTTTTTATTTTTTTGAAATCCGTGTTTTTTATACTTCGGATTAAATTTTTTATCAGGTCTTCCGCCTGAATTTTTTTCGTTTCTTTCGTTTGAATTATCTTGTAAATCTTCTTGCATACTTAAATATTAAAATCCTTTCTTAATTCTTTCATCTTTTGTCATTTCAAAAACTTTATTGAAAATTTTTTCATCAAAATTTTTCATTTCGATATTTCTGCGCAGCATAACTTTTCCTGCAACTTCAACGGCTTTTTCCGGTTTGAAAGTTTCAAAACCTTCCGCGCCGCCCCATGCAAAAGATGGAATGTATTTATCGGGAAATCCCGCGCCGAAAATATTTGATGAAACTCCTATTACAGTTGCGGTATTTAACATTGTGTTTATTCCGGTTTTTGAGTGATCGCCTATCAAAACGCCCAAAAATTGTTTGCCGGAATTTATTTCTTTTCCGTTCAAATAAATTTTTATTGAACCGTAATTATTTTTTAGATCGCTGCAATTTGTATCAGCGCCCAAATTTACCCAGCTTCCCAAATAAGCGTGTCCGATAAATCCGGCATGCTGTTTATTTGAATAAGGAAGAAAAATTGCGTCTTCAATTTCGCCGCCGGCTTTGCAGATTTTCGAAATTGTAACATTATCGTGAATTGTTGCGCCGCTTCTTACTAAAGATGATTCGCCGATGTAAATGCAATTTTCCAAAACGGCATTTGCCAAAATTTTTGCATTTTTGGAAATGTAAATTGGACCGTCTGATGCGTCCAAAACTGCGCCGGGTTTTACGCTTGCGCCTTCATCAATAAAGATTTGATCTTTTTCGACTAAATGTGCGCCTTCGTAAACTTTTCCTTTGATCTTTTCTTTTTCTTTAGATGTGAAAAATTCAAAATCTTTAATCAGAAAATTTCTGTTTGCGTAAATTAAATCCCAAATATATTCAGCAAAATCAACATCAACTTTTTCTTCGGGAATATTTTCAAAATGATTTATTGAAATTTGATCAGGTAAATTTTGTTTTAACTTTTCTAAATTTTTCCCTGAAATTTTTGCAGCGGCAAGAAAATTATCTTTAACGAAAATCCTGTCTTCTTTTAAATTATACGGAATTTGTTTTGCAAGATTTTCATCAGCTAAAATTCTTCCGTTAATAAAAAGATATTCATCATCTTTAAAATCATTAACTTCATTTTGGGGCAAAGTATTTTGCAAAAAATCTTTTAAATATTTTCTTGTATGAAACGAAATTTTTGCATCAGGGAAATTTCGCTGAATTTTTTCGGCAAGTGTTGTAAATCCGCACACGAGTGCATAAACCGGACGCGTAAAAGTAAGCGGTTCAAAATTGTAAACTTGATCATCTTCAAAAATGCAAATTCGCATTAAAATCCTCAAAAGAAATTTTCGGGTGATTGCATTTAAAAAATATACTTAAAATTTTGATAGGATAAAATCAAATTGCGCGGCTTTAATTTTGGCAAAAAAAAAGATTGAAGAAAAAGATCTTCAATCTTTTTAGCAATAAAAAATTTTATTGAATTATTTTGCGGCTTGTTTAGCGTATTTTTTATTAAATCTTTCAACTCTACCGGTTGAATCGATCAATTTTTGCTTGCCGGTAAAAAACGGATGACATTCCGAACAAATTTCAAGTTTAATATCGCCGGCGGTT
>CBDUBH010000147.1:0-4528 GCA_965365345.1 uncultured Melioribacteraceae bacterium | reverse complement strand
ACCGAACGAGATCCGGCTGCGCGATATCGGCGGACTTATAGTTTGCGATTTTATTGATCTTGAAGATGAAAAAAATCAAAAGAAAATTTACGATGAGTTAAGAAAAGAATTTAAAAAAGATAGAGCAAAAGTTACAGTTCTTCCAATGACTGAATTCGGGTTGATTCAAATTACAAGGCAGAGAATAAGACAAAATATTCTTCACACTATGCACGAAGCTTGTCCGTTTTGTCTTGGAACCGGATTGATGACAAAACAATCAAACGTTATTCATGAAATTGAAGAATGGCTGAAAAGATTTAAAGCCGGAAAGAACGGAAGATTTCTAACTCTGGAAGTTCATCCAACAATCGCAAGAAATTTGAAAGAAGGAAAAGTACGGTTACTTACAAAAATTCAGTTAAAATATTTTGTAAAAATAAAATTAGTTGAAAGCGAAAGTGTAAGTCCATCAACATTCCGTTTTCTTTCACAAAAAACACAAAAAGATCTAACTGCTGATTTTATCGGATGATCTTTTGGGAATTTCATTTTTCAAAATGAAAAAAGATTTTTAAGCGTCAAGATTTCAAAGTTTTGGCGCTTTTATTTTTTGTTTAAATCACTTTCACAAAAATTATTTTATTCGATAAAAACATTTCAGAATTTATTAAGATTTATAAATCAGAAAATACTAAAAAAAATAAACTTCATTTTTAATTTCGATTAAAGGTAATTCTTTTGTAATTTTAGAATGAAAATTTGAAAAATTTCAGGAGAAAATGAGAATGAAATTCTTTATTGATACCGCAAATATTGATGAAATAAAAGAAGCAGCCGCGCTTGGAGTTTTAGACGGAGTTACAACAAATCCTTCACTTGTTTCCAAAGAAGGAAAAGATTTTAAAGAATTATTAAATGAAATTCTTGAAATAGTTGACGGTCCGGTTTCCGCCGAAGTAATTTCAACCGATTACAACGGAATAATGAAAGAAGCCGATGAATTGGCAAAAATAAATGATAACATCGTAATTAAAGTTCCTTTGATAAAAGAAGGCTTAAAAGCGGTAAAATCATTAAGCGATAACGGAATTAAAACAAACGTTACTTTATGCTTTTCGGCATCACAGGCGCTTTTAGCTGCAAAAGCAGGCGCAACTTATATCAGTCCTTTTGTCGGTAGATTAGATGATATAAGTCACAACGGAATGGATTTAATTGCACAAATAGTTCAGATCTACAGAAATTATAATTTTCAAACAGAAGTTTTGGTTGCAAGCATCCGCCATCCTTTACATTTGGTTGATGCAGCTTTAATGGGCGCAGATGTTGCAACAATGCCTTTCAATGTGATAACAAAATTATTCAATCATCCACTTACAAACTCCGGATTGGAAACTTTTATAAACGATTGGAAAAAACTAAACAAGTAAAAGCTATGAAAAAAACAAATTTTTATGATGTCCATCAAAAAGCGGGAGCAAAAATTGTTGAATTTGCCGGCTTTCAAATGCCAATTCAATATTCATCAATAATTGCCGAACACAAAGCAGTCCGTTCAAGCGTTGGAGTTTTTGATGTTTCGCACATGGCGGAAGTTTTTGTAAAGGGCGAAAAATCGTTGGATTTTGTTCAATACATAACTTCAAATGAGGCTTCAAAATTAACACCCGGTAGAGTTCAATATTCATCAATGCTTTATGAAAACGGCGGAATTGTTGATGATCTTTTAGTTTACAAAATTGCCGATGATGAATTTATGCTTGTTGTAAACGCTTCAAACAGAGAAAAAGATTTCAACTGGATGAAAGAAAATAATAAATTCGGTGTTGAACTTTCAGATGTTTCAGATGATTACAATTTGCTTGCCGTACAAGGACCAAAATCAAAAGATACACTGCAAAAAATCTGCAATCGTGAAATTGATCTTGAATATTATCACTTTTTTAAAGCTGAAGTTGCCGGCGTTGAAATGATCCTTTCGAGAACCGGTTACACCGGTGAATTAGGATTTGAACTTTATTTTACCGGCGGAATTGAAGCAGCAGAAAAAGTTTGGAACGCTGTTATGGAAGCAGGAAAAGAATTTGACATTCAGCCTTGCGGATTGGCTTCGCGCGATTCATTAAGACTTGAAATGGGATTTATGCTTTATGGAAATGATATTGATCAAACTACAAATCCTTTGGAAGCAGGTTTAGGCTGGATCACAAAATTAAATAAAGAAAATTTTATCGGGAAAGATGCTTTAGTAAAAGTTAAAGCTGAAGGATTGAAAAGAAAATTAATTCCTTTGATTTCCGAAGAAAAAGCATTCCCACGCCACGGTTATGAAATTACAGTTGATGGGGTTAAAGTCGGCGAAATTACAAGCGGAACCGTTAGCCCGATCTTAGATAAAGCAATTGCTTTGGCTTATGTTGATATAAATTATATCAATGAAAATTCGAAATTTAATTTTTCGATAAGAGGAAGAGAAATTCCCGCAAAAGTTACAAAACTTCCTTTCATACAAAAATAAAATAGTTACTAAACTTTTTAATATTAAACCCGATATATCATTATGATAGATCGGGTTTATTTGTTTATCATAATGTTTTAACTTAAATCAATTAAATTTAAGACTTAGTGAAATTTTAGAATAAATATTAATTAGAATTCCGGGCATTCAAAATTTCAAATTAAAATGGCGTAAAAATAATTATCCGATTAAATTCCGGAAAAAATAATTTGTTTCTTTCGATTATAAATTTGGATTAACAGGAAAAAATTTTCCGGCAGAAAAACACTTCAAAAAAAATGAATTAATAAATTGAAAGTTTCGTAAATTAGAAAGTTTAGTTTTCGGGGTTTCAAAAATAAAAGGCATATTACAAAAAATGAAATTTAACGTAATGTTTTCTCCTGTTGTGGCAGATGAACTTTTTTTTACGGGCAAAACTACCGTGGTTATTGATGTTTTACGCGCAACATCCACAATTGTGACAGCGCTTTTTAACGGCGCTCGTGAAGTCATTCCCGTAAATTCAATAGAGTTCGCAATGAAAGTTTCGGGGAATGCTTTCGGCGGACAAACTTTGCTCGGCGGTGAAAGAAATACAAAAAAAATTGAGGGATTCAATCTTGGAAATTCTCCGCTCGAATATTCAAAAGAAGCAGTTTTCGGTAAATCAATAATTCTTTTTACCACAAACGGCTCAAAAGCAATTGTAAAAGCAAAATTTTCGGAAAATCTTTTTATCTGCTCATTCAACAATTTAAATTCGGTTGCCGCTGAATTATTGAAAATTAATAAAGATGTTGAAATAATTTGTGCCGGAAGAAACGGCGGATTTTCTTTGGAAGATACAATTTGCGCAGGAAAATTAATTTCAGAAATTCAAAAATCAAAAGAAGATTGCGAACTTTCCGATTCAGCAAAAACCGGCGTAATTTTGAATAAAACTTACGGAAAAAATATTGCAAAAGCATTGGCGGAATCAGAACACGGAAAAATTTTGCTCGATAACGGATTTGATCAGGATATTCAATACTGCGCAAAATTAAATAATATTGATGCGGTTCCGTATTTTACAAACAGCGTATTAAAATTATTAAAAACAAGTTAACAAAATTCAGAAGTATAAAGATATTTAGAAAAGATGGCAGCAAAAAAGAAAATAAAAGTTACGTCAAAAAATAATCGTTTTGAATTATCAATCGAAAAAAAGAAAAAGATACTCGGCTTGTTTTTAATTGTTTTCGCTTTTCTTCTTTTACTAAGCATACTTTCATATTCAAGTTACGATAAAGCAAATTTAACATACAGATTTTCGGATCTATTCAAAATATTTTCATCCGATCCCGAATTTGTACAAAAAGCCGAAAGCACTCACAATTGGCTCGGAATTTTCGGAGCTTACATTTCAGATTTCTTCATAAATTCAACTTTGGGATATTTTTCATTGATTTTTCCCGCAATGCTCGGACTTTGGGGATATTACATTGTTCGCGATTTCAGTTTAAAAGACACAATTAATTATTCAAATCTTTTACTGGTTTCGGGCGTAATTTTGGCTTCGTTTTTCGGAGTTTTAAGATTCAAATTGAATGTTTTTACAGATATTAATGAACTTTCAGGAAATGCCGGCGGAACTTTGGGCTTGGCTTTGGGCAGACTTTTAGGCGGATTGGGAAGCATAATCTTTTTGACCGCACTAACTTTAACCGTTTTAATAATTGCATTCGATATAAAACTCGGGAAAATCTGGGAATATATTGAATCACTTTTTGAACAATCAAAAGAAATGGTGAAAGAATCCGAAGTTATAAAGATCAAAAAAACTGAAGATAATTTAGAAAAAATTGAAAAATTAAGTGAAGTAAAAGATAAAAAGAAAAAATCGAAATTCTTAAAACCGATTTTTGCCGGCGGTGATGATGAAGAAATTGAAGCAGCCGAAGATACCGATATTGTAGAAATTCCTGAAACAAGAATTAAGATCATCAAAAATAATGAAGAGAGTTTGATAATTGATGATAAAAATGAAATTCAGGATGATCAAATTTT
>CBDUBH010000146.1:0-4653 GCA_965365345.1 uncultured Melioribacteraceae bacterium | reverse complement strand
GGAAAAGGGGTTAGAATAGGAGTGCTTGATAGCGGATTTGATTGGAAAAATCATGAAGCGCTTAAAAATTCAAAAGTAATTGCCGAATACGATTTTGTTTTTGGTGATTCAATTACCGCAAATCAAAATGGCGATACACCGGGACAAGATAATCACGGAACTTATTGTTTTTCAATTATCAGCGGAATGATGCAGGGAAAACTGATCGGCTCTGCTTACGAAGCTGAATTTGTACTTGCAAAAACAGAAGATATAGGAAGTGAAACTCACACTGAAGAAGATAATTATGCTGCGGCATTGGAATGGATGGAAAATCTTGGAGTTGATATTACAAGCAGTTCTTTAGGTTACAGTGAGTTTGATTCACCTGATTTTTCTTATACATACGAAAATATGGATGGCAAAACTACAATTGTAACTATAGCAGCGGAATTTGCTTTTGAAAGAGGAGTTTTAACTGTCACTTCAGCCGGAAATGAAGGTAACAACAGTTCATGGTTTTACATAACCGCTCCTGCTGATGGAATTAATACGATTGCCGTTGGAGCCGTTAATAGTAAAGGTGAACTCGCATCATTCAGTTCGCGAGGACCAACTTATGATGGCAGAATTAAGCCGGACATTTCCACTCAAGGTATTGGAGTTTACGGAGCTGCAAGCGGATCAATTAGCGGATACAGTAATTCAAGCGGAACATCTGCCGCATGTCCAATTGCAAGTGGAAGCGCTGGGCTTATACTTTCTGCTTTTCCGCATTTAACAAATGTGCAATTGCGAAATTTAATTCATCAAAGCGGCGATAGTTCTTTTGCGCCAAATAACAGAAAAGGTTACGGAATTTTAAAAGCCGATAAAGCTCTCAATTTTCCTAACATTGAAAAAATTTCTGAAAGTGAAATTGTTTTACACAAAGCTTTTATTGATGAAACCGGAATTACACAAAATTCAATCAATATTTTTTATTCAGAAACAGATTCAAATTTTGACCAAACAAATTTAAGTTCAAGTGCGGAATTTTCTTATAAATTTACAATTCCTCAAAGTTTTAATCCCGGAAAAATTTATTTTTATTATACATATAATAACGCAACCGGTGAAACAAAAAGATCTCCCCAAACAGGTTTGTTTAAATATTCTTACGGAAATTTAAATGTAGAAATTATTGAATCCGGTTTGGTGGATGTTGACCCGGTAATTCCAACTGCATTTGAATTAAAACAAAATTATCCGAATCCGTTTAACGCATCTACAAAAATTGAATATGATGCGGTTAAAATTGAACCGGTTGAGCTTTCGATTTATGATGTAATGGGAAAGCGAATTTATAAAGAAGAAAGAATTTCAAAATTAGGTAAAAACGAATTTTTATTGAATGGAAATAAATTGAATTGGAATGCAATTTCAAGCGGAGTTTATTATTATGTTTTAAAAACTCCAACTGTAAAAGATGCAAAAAAAATGGTTTTACTTAAATAAAAGAGGGCAATTATGGATAAAATTTTGTACGAAGAACAAACCAAATATCTGGAAAATTTTAAAGATAATTCCGATGAATTAATTATTGAAATGGAAGATTACGCAAAACAAAATAAAGTCCCGATATTAAATTGGAAAGCAGCCGAATTTTTAGAACATCTTGTTCAAATAAAAAAACCGAAAAGAGTTTTGGAATTGGGAATGGCAATTGGTTATTCTTCGATCAGAATTGCAAGAAAATTAAATAAAAAATCTTATCTTCACACAATTGAAATCAGTAAAGAGACTATTGAAATTGCTAATTCTTATATCGAAAGATCGGGCGTAAAAGATAAAATTAAAATTTTGGAAGGCGATGCAATTGAAATTTTGCCAACACTAGATAAAAAATATGATTTTATTTTTCTTGATGCAGATAAAGAAGATTACGCAGTTTTACTGGATCTTTCAATTAAATTATTAAAAAAAGATGGAATTCTTTTTGTTGACAATCTTCTTTGGCATGGTTTTGCAGCAGCTGATAAAATTCCGAAAAAATTTCAAAATTCAACAAAAAATATTCGTCACTTCAATGAAATTTTTTCAAAGATGCCTGAATTAAATACTTCAATTTACCCAATTGGTGATGGAATCGGGATCGGAATTAAATTAAAAATCAAAAAGAATAAAAATAATTATGAATGAAATATTTAATAAAGAAACCGAAGTGATTTTGGATGAATTGGATATATTTTCCGGCGGCAGATTATTGAATAAGGAAGATATTTCAAGATTGATAAGCATTGCAAAGAAAAACGATCAAACCGGACTTCTAGAAGATATGGCTTTTACAGGAAAATTTTTGTCAGGATTATTATCAATAATCAAGCGCGGTGAAAATGCCGTAAATGAACAGGTTTTTTATAATTATACAAAAGAATACACGCAAAATCTAGAAAAACTGCGATCTGATTTAAATAAGTTGCTTGAAAGCGGAAGCAGTTTTGTAAAGAAAATTTTTCAGGAAAAGTATTTAGAGATAAATCAGGATAGCGTGAACAATCTTACAAATCTTTGTTCTGATCTGAACTGGCTGAAAATGTATCTTAACGAAAATTCAAAGTGAAAATTTAAAATTAAAAATCCTGCTTGAAAAAGCGGGATTTTTTTTGTCTAATATTTCAATAATATTTAATAAAGTATAAAAGAATCTAAGTTACTTTTTTTTGAAAAATTTTATTTAAATAAAAATTAAATTAAAGTAAGCCAGAAGATTATCTTTCCTTGATCCAATTTTCCAAAGCAGAAAGGAGTTTTTTCATTCCGCTTATAAGAGAAGGATGATCGGAATTATCAATATTTTGTAAGATCTGCTTATGGATTTCAATGTAAGCTTTATTTAATTTGATCGCTATTTCATTGCCTTTTTTTGATAAAGAAACTTTCATGTTTCTTCTATCAGAAGGATCAATTTCGCGCAAAACATATTTTTTCTTAACCAAGCCATCAACTATTCTTGTTAATCTGCTTGCGCTTAATCCCATTGCCTGGGCGAGTTCTTTATTATTGATCACGGATTCCTTTGTAAACAAACGAAGGCAACGGAATTCAGATTGTGTCAATCCATATTGTTCGGCAAGTTTTACTTCTTTTTCCTGGCAATTTGTAAGCAGTTTGAAAGTTAATTCTGCTAATTCAAAAGCATCAGTTTCTTTTACTTGTGCCATTTTTCAAAAATATTTGTTATTGGCAAATATGACCATTAAAAATTATTTTGTCAAGTTTAAAAATATAAAGCCCCTTCATTGAAGCGGCTTTATTATTACAATTATAATTTAGAAAAATTACAGATCAACTTTTCCGTTTATATGCTTACTCTTATCCTTAAATGTATAATCAGGATTTATAACATTTCCGTGACAAGTGTAACAATTATATACATCCGGGAAATTAAAATGTCCTTGCGGCGGCAAACCATGACAAGTTCCACAGCTAGATTCTCCGCTACCTACTTTTGTCCAATTAACCGTTTTATTGTTTCCTCTAACATCTCCTATTGCAGAACTGTATAAGAAATTACCATGGCAATAAGTATTTGCGCAGGTTGCATTTTCTCTATTGTAAACAGGAGCTGCTAAAGTTGAATCTGCGTGAGCTAATCCGCTAAATAAAACTTCAGCCATTTTATCTGAATCAATATGTCCTAGAGAATTGTAATCTTGCGGAACAACGTGGCAAGTTTCACAAGCAATGTTTGTAGTGTAAACTGAAGCATTTAAATGTGCCTGATGTGCCCCAACTCCTTTTGAAGTCGTTGAAGTTTGATCACTCAAATCCTGTGGAGGTGCGATCATATCTGGATTGCTGAAATCACCATGACAAGTGTTACAAGAATAATCTGCTACTCCGCCATTATAACTGCTTCCATGGCAGCCACTGCATTGCTCCAAACTCCAATTAATTGTTTTCATATAATTAGAATGAAATTCGGAACTTGAGGGTAAATCAAAACCTTCAGGATGATTTGGTCCGCCTTCTGCTGAATGGCATCCGCTGCTGCTGCAACCAACTTTTGTTATTCCACCCATAAAATTTGGACCATGGCAATCTGTACATTGATTCAATTTAATATCTTGTTCAATAACGTAAGTACCATGGAAATTAGGATGTCCAACATTTTCAAATCCTGCAGGATGAACTCCTTCAAGATCCACATTCGAATTTGGAATATCCTCCTGCAATTCACTGCACCCGATAACAAAAATTGTCAGCAAAGCAGAGCTTAACAAAATTTTTAGAAAATTTTTCATATATCTAAATTCCAATTAATTTTTATCATTTAGAACCGTGACAGTAACCGCAGAATCCCATTCCCGGTGGGGTAGAAGGAGTTGCGGATGTATGACAATTATAGCAAATTGAACCTTGAGAATCGTGCCAATCACCTTTAACATCTCTCATGAAATTATTAACGTGAGTTTTTGGATTGTTTCCTTTTATTCCGTCAAAATCATGATGACATGTAATACAGGTGATATCTCCACCTTGAGTATCATGGCAAGCCGCACAGCTTTCGAGATCTCTTTTTGCAAGAACAGCATGCTCACCGCCGCCTGTACCAACTCCAAAGGTTTTAAATCCCGGTTGACTGTGAGAAGCAGGAACCATTCCGCCAAGTGCGAAATCTCCGCCTTCAGA
>CBDUBH010000145.1:0-4661 GCA_965365345.1 uncultured Melioribacteraceae bacterium | reverse complement strand
GAAAGTTGATGGAAATTCATCCAACGGTAATACAATTATCCCGGTTACCCACAGCGTTTCAAGCGTAAAAAGAACCTGGGGCAGCATTAAAGCAATGTTCAGATAAAATCAATTTTCAGAAAATATTTTTCCTCCTTTAAATTTAGCCGGATGATCAAATTTCTTGTTTACATCTTTTTATCTTTTATTTTTGTAAGTTGTTCGGCTTCATCAAGATTTTCAAAACCCGGCAAATCCACAGAAAAAAAAACTACCAGAATTTTCTCGTCAGAAAAAAAATCTAATGAAAATGTAAATCCGGATTCAAAAGAAACTTCTTCTAATAATAATACCGCAAATAAAATTCCGTCATTAAATTTTCCTTTAACTTCAAGCAGTCTTTTTGCTGAATTAATTAAAAAACAAATTAATGTTTTGCTTAGCGAAAAAGGGACATCGCTTGAATTTATTTTTGAATTTCCGGTAAAATTAATTTCCGGAAGTAATATTCTGGAAATTCCTTCGGGAAAATCTTTTTCGGTAAATATTCAAAACGGAAAACTTTACTCCGGAATTTCACATCGCGAGGAAGAATTTTTTGAAATTCATCCGGTAAATAAAAATGAATTTCTAAATTTCAATTCGAAAACCTTTAGAGGAATTTTCAAACTTATAAATTCAACAGACAAAGTTTTATTGATAAATGTTGTTGATCTTGATGATTATTTAAAAAGTGTTGCCGCTTCCGAACTCGATATAAAATTAAGCGAAAATGATTTTGAAGGAATAAAAGCATTTACGGTTTGCGTGCGGAATTTCGCTTTTATGAAAATGCTTAGAAGCAAAGGAATTTTTGATGTTTACGCCGATACGCGCGATCAGGTTTATTACGGAGTTAAAACCGAAAAAGAAATTGTAAACAGAGCAGTTGTTGAAACTTCCGACCTGGTTTTAATGAGCCAAAATGAACTTGCTCAAACTTTTTACTATTCATCTTGCGGCGGATCTACAGAGGATTGCGGAAATGTTTTCACGCAAAAAAATGTGCCGTATTTAATTCCGGTTAAAGATGGAAACGAACCAAATTGTGCGATCAGTCCTTTTTTTAATTGGAACTTAAATTTCACTTCTGAAGAATTAATAAATTCGCTTGTAAAAGCAAATCATATTAAAAATGATGATTATAAAATTTCCAACATTGAAATTAAAAGCAGATTTACTTCAGGCAGAGTTAACGAACTATTAATTTCGCTTAAAGGCAAATCTTCAAAAGAAATTTTGCTTACGGGAAATTCAATAAGATGGGTATTACGAAATTCAAACGGCAATATTTTGCGCAGCACAATGTTCGATATCGAAAATTCAAAAGAGAACGGATCTGTTAAAAATATAAAAATTACCGGAAAGGGAAGCGGTCACGGTGTTGGATTTTGTCAATGGGGCGCATTATATCAAGCGCGAAAAGGAAAAAGATTTGACGAAATATTGTATTTTTATTATCCCGGAACTTTTCTGGAAAGATTTTGAAAGAGTGGAAAATGGAAAATTGAATATGGAAAAATTTCCTTGAGAAGTTTTGCAGTAGAAAATAAAAATGAAGTTTGTCAATTTGAAAAAGATTTAAGAAAAATTTTCCTTTTAATATTTCAAAATCTTATTTTAACAATTCCCTATAAAGTTAAAAATTTAGAAATTCTTTTACGAAAATTTTTATGAAAGATATAAAACAACAAATTTACCTTGCCTCAAAATCTCCGCGAAGAAGAAAATTACTGAAACTTCTAAATCTAAATTTCAAATCGTTCAGCGTTGATTTGAATGAGGAAATTTTAGATGGCGAGCATCCGGTTCAAACCGTGAAAAGATTAGCTGAGCAAAAACTTGATGAGGCAAAAAAGAAAGTAAAATCGGGAATTATAATTACTGCAGATACGATCGTTGTTTTAGAACATCATATTATCGGAAAACCGAAAGATGAAAAAGATGCCGTAAAAATTCTTCAAACATTAAGCGGAAAAACTCATCTGGTTTACACCGGCGTTTCGGTTTTTAATTGCGAAAAAAATCTTTCCGTTACTGATTATGAAAAAACTCAAGTTACGTTCAGGAATTTGGAATTAGATGAAATTGAAAGTTACGTGAAATCGGGGAGTCCGATGGATAAAGCAGGCGCTTACGGAATTCAAGATGATTTCGGAGCAGTCTTTGTTGAAAAAATTAATGGGTGTTATTACAATGTAGTTGGTTTGCCGCTTGCAAAATTATACGGGATGTTGAAAAAAGCAATATGATTCCGGATAAAATCAAAAAAAATATTTTTATTTCACTTGCCGTTGCGGCGGCTTTGTATTTGAGTTTTTCGATTTACGCCGATTTTGAAAATGTTTCAGAGGCGTTCGCAAAATTCAATTGGCTATGGTTTCCGGTGATTTTATTTTTATCATTTCTAAATTACACCGCACGATTTTTCAAATGGGATTATTACTTAAGAATACTGAACATCAAAATTTCTACTCTTGATTCTTTTTTGATTTTTATGTCAGGCTTAATTATGAGTGTTACTCCCGGGAAAATGGGAGAACTGTTAAAATCATATTTGGTAAAACAAATTTCAAATGAGCCGGTAAGCAGAACAATGCCGATAATTTTGGTTGAAAGAATTACGGATTTTCTCTCGCTTGTTTTGCTTGCGTTGATCGGTGCATACATTTTTGATTACGGAAGAATTTTGGTAATCGGCACGGGGATATTTTTCATTTTGGTAACGGTTTTAATTTCGCAAAAAAATATTTCATTACGATTGATAGAATTTACGGGCAGAATAAAATTCATTTCAAAATTTACGGAGAAGATTGAAACTGCATATCAAAGCGCATATATTTTACTAAAACCCGCTCCGCTTTTTTATATGACTTTGGTTAGTTTGATTTCGTGGTTTTTCGAATGTTTTGCTTATTTTCTTGTTTTAAAAGTTTTTAATGCCAATATTAATATTTTATTGGCTACATTTATTTATACATTTTCAACAATTGCCGGAGCAATAACAATGCTGCCGGGCGGATTGGGAGTAACGGAAGGTTCGCTTACGTTTTTGCTGATGAGATTCGGTGTAAGTGCCGAAGTTTCTGTATCATCAACTTTAATAATAAGAGCAGCAACTTTGTGGTTTGCGGTTTTCGTGGGAATTGTAAGCGTTTATTTTTATCAAAAAAAATACGGAAAAGATTCACTTCAATCGGTCAATAATTTGTAAAATATTTTAGTCAAAAAAAAAATTTAAGAAACATTTTTCAGAAAATTATTTGCGAGGTTTAAATATGGAAAATTATCAACACATCAAAATTCCTTTAACCGGAGAAAAAATAAGAATTGAAAATGATAAAATAATTGTTCCCGATAATCCAATAATTCCTTTTATAGAAGGCGATGGAACGGGTCCGGATATTTGGAAAGCATCGCAAAAAGTTTTTGACGCTGCAGTTGAAAAAGCATACGGCGGAAAAAGAAAAGTGAGCTGGATGGAAATTTACGCCGGCGAAAAAGCTACAAAAGTTTATGGCGAAAATGAATGGCTTCCTGAAGAAACAATTGATGCAATTGAAAAGTACGTTGTTTCAATCAAAGGACCTTTAACAACTCCGGTAGGCGGCGGCATAAGAAGTTTGAATGTAACATTAAGACAAAGATTAGATCTTTTTGCATGCATCCGTCCCGTGAAATATTACGATGGAACTCCAAGCCCGATGAAACGTCCGCAGGATCTGAATATTGTTTTATTCAGAGAAAACACTGAAGATGTTTACGCCGGAATTGAATTTAAAGCTGAAAGCGATGAAGCAAATAAAATCATTAAATTTTTAAAAGATGATTTGAAAAAAGATGTCAGAGAAAAATCAAGCATCGGCATAAAACCAATGAGTGAATTCGGTTCACGCAGATTGATAAAAAAAGCAGTTAATTATGCCATAGAAAATAACCGTAAAAGTGTAACGCTTGTTCATAAAGGTAACATCATGAAATTTACCGAAGGTTATTTTAAAGAATGGGGATATAAATTAGCGAAAGAAGAATTTGGCGATAAAGTAATTTCAGAAGATGAACTTTGGTCAAATTTTGACGGCAAAATGCCCGAAGGCAAAATTTTAATAAAAGATAGAATTGCCGATAGCATGTTCCAGCAATTATTATTAAGACCAAATGAATATGACGTTTTAGCAACACCGAATTTGAACGGCGATTATCTTTCAGATGCTGCTGCTGCGCAAGTCGGCGGATTGGGAATTGCTCCGGGCGCAAACGTGAGTTACCATGTTGCACTTTTCGAAGCAACTCACGGAACCGCACCGAAATATGCAGGCTTGGATAAAATAAATCCCGGCTCGGTAATATTAAGCGGCGTAATGATGTTTGAATATATGGGATGGAAAGAAGCAGCCGAAATGATTGAAAATGCTATGCAAAAAACAATTCAGGAAAAAGTTGTTACTTATGATTTTGCCCGTTTAATGGAAGGTGCAAAAGAAGTAAAATCATCCGAATTTGCTCAAGCAATTGTAAATAACATGTAAAAAATTATATTATATTAATTAAGTAAGGGCATAATTAATTTAAGATTATGCCTTTTCTTGATTTTCATAAAAGTACTTATTATTTTAGCCTAATTATTCAAGGAGGTTTTTATG
>CBDUBH010000144.1:0-4785 GCA_965365345.1 uncultured Melioribacteraceae bacterium | reverse complement strand
TATATTTTAAAAATCTCAATTTAAGTATGAGTTTTTTATTTATATGTTTTTTAAATTTTTGAATCTTTTCATCTTTGAATTTCAGAGGCGATCTTTTTTCCTATAGTTTCAACTTCAATTTTTTCTTGAAGTTTTTTTACATCTTCCAAATTAACTTTGCATACATCGAAAGTTTGTGAATTTAAAATTCCGAGAGCGGTTGAAAATTTCAATGTTTCTTCAAAAGTAAGTGCATTGTGCATTGAATAAGCAATTCCCGCAGTAAAAGCATCTCCGCTTCCTGTTGAATCTTTTGCCGGAATTTCAGAAATATTCACTTTATAAATAAAGCCGAAGTTAGAAGCGTAAACAGGATTTTTTCCATCAGTTAAAAATATTTGCTTAACACCTTTTTCATAAACAGATTTCAAAAATTCGATTTTTTCCTGTTCCGATTTAAGCGAAATATTTAATGAGCTTTCGATTTCTTCTACATTATTGTGAATTACCGTTGGCGCAGCATCAATGCAATTTTGAAGATGATTTCCGTAAGTATCGCAAATTGATATTCTATCAAATTCATTTGAGAGTTTTATTCCGTAAGGGAAAATTTCATCGGCAAGTGAATTTGGCGAACTCCCTGAAAAAACTACCGCTTCGGAGTTTTCAATCATTTTGCTTAATTTATTTTTAAATTCTTCAACTTCGTTTTGAGTAATTTCTGAATTTATTCCGAAAAAAGTAGTTACACGATTTTTATTTTCTTCAATAATTACAGCAGCTTTACGAGTTTCTGATTTTGTTTGAACATTTGTAAAATTTATTTTTTCTTCGGCTAATAGATTTTTTATGATTTTGCCGTTATTTCCGCCGAGAAAAGTAAATGCCATATTTTTCATGTTGAGTAAATTTAACTGGCGGCTTACATTAATCCCTTTTCCGCCCACGGCAAAATTTTCTTTTTCACTTCTGTTATCTTTTCCAAGTGAAATATTTTTGTAAGTTAATCTGATTTCTAAAAGAGGATTTGCTGTAACGGTTAATATCATTTTTCGTTATAATTTTGTTTTTTGTTTTCAAATTGATAAAAAAGATTCCGGACAAGCCGGAATGACTAATACTTGTAAAGATTCCGGATAGGCCGGAATTCTCGCAATATTCAAAATTCTAAATTATTTTACTGCCTGTATTTCCACCAGTTTCCGTAAACAGGATTTAATAATCTGTAATCGCCGAATCCTGTTTGATCAACAAAAATAAATCTTTGATTTATATCGTAATAATCCCAAACCTCGTACGGCTTTGAATCAAATTCAAACGGATGGCGTTCGATATTATTTGGCGCGCCTAAAGTTATAAAAACCATTCCCATATCTGTGCGCCAGCCTTCCTGATAATTTTTAAATTTTTCGTTTGCAAAGGCAATTCTTCTGTAATATTCTTCAAAAACTTCGTTTTGCTCAGTGTTTGGAGTCGGATCTTTTGCCTGCCAAAATTCCATAAATCTTTTCGATTTTTCCTGTTGATTTTCGGCTTTTTTAATATTTTTTAATTCACCGCTTTTTGCAATGTAAATCATTTGATCAATTGCTTTATCAAGATCTCTTACAGATGAAGGCAATCCTGCCCAGCGCGAAAAAAATCTTTTTGTTCTGTTGGAAATTTCTTTTCCATTTTCATCATTAATAATAATTGCTAAATGGTAAATTCCCATTTCAAGTTCGGTATTCTGCAGATTCTGCAACTGCTCATTTTTTCCTTGTCTCAAATTTACCGATGAATTTTGCTTGAAAATTTCTTTTCTGTCTTTATCCAAAATAACGTACGCTGTATTTACTGTTTTTGGTGTATCTGCATAAATTTCATAAAGAAAATTCAACCCTTCTTTTTGCGCTGCAACATTCTTCGAAATATTCGGGATAATTCTATCTTCACCGCCGACCCTTATTTTTTCTTTAACAAGCAAAATATCGCTTACTGATACCGGCGCGGTTAGATCTCTTATTTCAACCAATTCTTCGCGAACATAATTTTTTTCTGAATCTTTATCAACAACTTCAATTCGCATAAAATACATTCCGGGATCCAGCATTAAAGATTTTAACGAAATATAATAATTGAATTTTGAAAGTGTATTTTCGAAAGTTTTTGAATTTACGGTTTCGTTCCACATTTTTTCGGTAATTAAATTTGCTTTTGATTGATCAAAAACCGAAACGGTTACCGAATAATTTGCGGTAAATCCTTGCGGAGATTTTAGAAATTGAATTCCGATATATGGAACTTCAACATAAACATCAACTTGGGTTTTGGAAGTATCTTCGCCTTTGTAATCAAGAATTTCAAAAAAGAATTTTGGTAAAAATTCAGACAAATCGCCAGAATTTTCATCTTGAGCAAGCAAAAATTGCAACGGAAGAAATAAGAGAAGTAGAAAAATCCGTTTCATAATATTTTCCTTTTATTAATTTTATTCAATTTCAGCAAAAAGATCGTATTCGTTACTATCATAAACCGAAACTTCGTAAAAGTTTCCGTGTTCCAACTTTTTACTGCTTTTTACCAAAACTTCGCCGTCAACTTCAGGAGCATCTTTTTCAGAGCGGGCAATGTAAAAACCTTCGTTGTTTTTTCCTTCGTAGCCATCAATCAAAACTTTTATTTTGCTGCCGACCAAACTCTGATTTTTCTTTGTGGAAATTTCTTTTTGAATTTCCATTAAAATTGCTTTGCGTTCTTCTTTAACTTCCTGCGGAACCGGATCGCCCAATTCAAACGCAGTTGTGTTCTCTTCTATAGAATAAGTAAATGTTCCGATTCTATCAAACTCAAAATCGCGTACAAAATCGCAAAGTTCGTTGAACTCCCTTTCTGTTTCAGACGGATAACCGACTATAAAAGTTGTACGCAAAGTAATTCCGGGCACCAATTCTTTCATCCTGTAAAGAACTTCTTTTGTTCTGCGTGTTGAAATTCCGCGACGCATAGATTTTAAAACATTATCCGAAATATGCTGAAGCGGCATATCAATATAATTTAATATTTTCGGATTGTTTTTCATTTCCTGTAAAATATCTTTAGGAAAATGTGATGGATAAGCGTAAAGCAATCTTAACCATTCAATTCCGTTTACATCGCTTAATTTATTCAGAAGTTCGGCTAAATTTCTTTTTCCGTAAATATCGATTCCGTAATCAGTTGTATCCTGCCCGATAATGATTAATTCTTTTGTATTGTTTTTCGCTAAAAATTCCGTTTCACGAACAAGATCTTCAATTGATTTTGATCTGTGTTTTCCGCGTATCAAAGGAATTGCGCAAAACGAACAAGGATTGTTGCAGCCTTCTGAAATTTTTAAGTAAGCAAAATGGCTTGGTGTTGAAATTACTCTTTCGCCTAAAAGTTCGTATTTTAATTCGCCACCGAGTTCTTTTACAATTCCTTCGTAATTTTCGGTGCCGAAATAAATATCAACTTCGGGAATTTCTTTTTGAAGATCTTCTTTGTAACGTTCCGATAAACACCCCGAAACAATTATTTTTTTGATCTTGCCGCTGTTTTTTAATTCAACAGCATTTAAAATTGTATTTATTGATTCTTCTTTTGCGGCTTCTATAAATCCGCAGGTATTTATGATAAGAATATCGGATTTTTCAGGATTTTTTGTTATCACGCAATTATTGTGAACAAGTTGATTCATCAATCTTTCAGAATCAACAAGATTTTTAGAGCATCCTAAAGTTACAACGCCTACTTTATGTTTTCTTTTCATTAAGTACTTTCTTATAATTTTAAACTGATAATTGAAAATTTATTTTAAAAATTAAAAGTGTCAGATTCCTTATTTTTCCAGAATGACACTTTTTAACATTTCAAATTTACACTTTTGAAACAACAAAATTTAATTTTTAGTTTACAAAATTACTTAATGAAAAGGAATAAATAAAGGTAAACCGTCGGAGCAGTTAAAATTAGTGAATCAAACCTGTCAAAAATTCCGCCGTGCCCGGGAATTAAGTTAGATGAATCTTTAACTCCGGCATCTCTTTTGAAAAGAGATTCTATAAGATCGCCGATCTGTCCGATCGTTCCAACAATAATTCCGATTATAATGGAATCAGTTAAAGTGAGAAAATCGAGTGCAAGATATTTTGCAATTACCATTACGATAATAGAAAATATGAATCCGGCAATTGCGCCTTCCCAACTTTTTTTCGGGCTTACACGCGGAAACATTTTATGTTTTCCGATTGCGCTTCCGACAAAAAATGCTGCAGAATCACAAGCCCATATTGAAGCCAAAATTGCAAAGATCAAATATGCGCCGTTATTGTAATTTAATTGATCAAATTCGCGCAGCGAAATTATTGTACTTGAAAACAATCCGATATAAAAAATTCCGAGCAGCGATGCGCCCAAATTAAAAATTGCGGATTGTTTATTTCTGAAAAGTTCAAAAATTGAAAGCACAACAACCGAAAAAATAATTAATGCGGTAACATCGACAAATTTGAAATAAGCATCAAAAACAATTGCAACAATTGTAAATATTGATAAAATAGTTGCGGCAAAAGCACTTTTTTTTCTTGTAAATTGATCAAATTCATAAAAAGCAACAGTGCCTATTGCCGCTATCAAAAATAAAAAATAAAATTTTCCTAAAAATGTGATCAGCAAAATCAAAGGAATTGCCAATACGGAAACCAAAATTCTTACAACAGTATTTCCTAAAGCCATTATTCGTTTTCGTCTTCTGTGGATTCGTTTTTGTTTATATCTTGAATTATTTGAAGTGCAGTTTCAATA
>CBDUBH010000143.1:0-4860 GCA_965365345.1 uncultured Melioribacteraceae bacterium | reverse complement strand
GGCATGACCGAAAACTTTTTCTATTTCATTTCCTACGGAACAACTGTTGAAAACTGGCTTTACATAGTTGCACTTAGAACTTCATTTTCAGTTTTGATGCACGGAATCGCTACTTCAACGTTCGGCGCATTTTATGCTGCTGCAAAATTTACTCCCGATTCCTTTAAATATTTACTTTATTCTTTTGCAGTAATTTTGCCCGTAACAATTCACTCAATCTGGAATTACACCGTAATTAACAAAGATACAATTCAATTTGGGATTTGGTTTTTACTATTGCTGATATTTATCTTTACGATAATGTATAAATATTCTTTGCGCAAAGAGAAATAAATTTTACTAAACGAATTAATTGAAGAAGTAGAATTGAACAATATTCCAAAAGAACACATTGATAAATTGAACAATAAAGACTTTAAAGATGAATTTAAAGATGAAAAAACAAAAAATAAATATGTACGAATTTTATTCAGTCTGGCAGCAAAAAAAGTTAATTTAAGAAACTCGGATGAGCTTTATAAAGAGTATTATCAAAGTGAAATTGAAAATTGCAGAACTCATTTAAAAAAATTATTGAACAGATAAAAGATGACAGAAAAGATTTTCATATTTACAATTCCGCCATTTGCTTTTTTCAATAAAGATGCAGTTCCTGAAATTGAAAATTTCTCAAACGAAGATTCCCAACTTCTTTTTAAAACTTTGTATGAAAATCACAAAAATTTAATTTCAAAGTTATGTGAAATTTACGAACCGGTTTATTTATTTGATGAAAAAGATAAAGAAAATTTGCCTGAAGAATTTATAAATGATAATGCAAAGAAATATTTTATTCAGGAAGAAATTTTTTGGCAGGATATTGCAAACATTGTATTCAAAAGATATAAGCGTGATTCAACAACTTTGATTTTTATATATGCTAATACAATAGGAATTGGTCCGAAAATAATTTCTGCAATTTCTAATCTTGCAAATAATGAAGATAATAATTTAATTTTCGGAAAAACTCCCGAAGGAAAGATTTCTTTTTTCGCCATGAATTTTTTTGATGAAAAGTTTTTTACGGAATTTAATTCTAAGCAGTTTTTTTATGATGATTTTGTAAAGCACGTCAATAAATTTGAGGCTCATCTTTATGAAGTTAACGGCTCAATGCTTTCAATATCGGATTTAAGCAGGTTCAAAGAGCTTTATAAAATATTATCAAAGAAAGAAAGCATTGAATTTTGCAGTCATAAAATTCATGATAAATTTATTCCGCTTTTTATTGAACACAAGGAGATTTTATCGCAATGAAAAAGATCGGAATTTTAGGCGGCACTTTTGATCCGATTCACATTGGGCATTTAATTACAGCGCAAAGATTAATTGAATTGCGAAATCTTGAGAAGATATTTTTCATACCTGCTTACATTTCTCCGCATAAAACTGAAATTCAAAATTCATCAGCAGAGCATCGATTAAATATGGTCAAGCTCGCAATTGAGAATATTCCTTATTTTGATTTTTCACCAATTGAAGCAATGAAAAAAGAAATTTCATATTCGATTGATACGATAAAAGAATTAAAAAAAAGTTATAATGAAATTGAATTAATAATCGGTTTCGATAACATCGAAAAATTTTACACTTGGAAAAATCCTGATGAAATTTTACAGCTTGTAAAACTAATTGTTATGCAACGGGAAATTGATAAAAAGGGAATTCAAAAAGATAAATATTTTTACGCCGCTGAATTTGTTGATACTCCACAGATTGATGTTTCCGCCACTGAAATCAGGTACAGAGTTAAAAATAATTTGCCAATCGAATTTTTAGTACCCAGCAAAGTTAAGGATTATATTTTAATAAATAATCTGTATAAGTGAAAATTAAAATTTGATTCAGTCATTTCTCTCCTTATTCAATCGAGAGAGAAATCTATTTTGTGAAAAAAGATTTCGGGCAAGCCGAAATGATAAAACTTTTTAGTCAATTACAATATAATTCAACCTGCCATTCCGAGCGAAGCCAAGGAATCTCTGTTTTAATAGTTAAATATTTTGAGATTGCTTCCGACGATATTCATTGGCATCGCAATGACAATTCTTTTTTCTTAGATTAGTAATAAATCGAATTGCAAATCTCTTTTGACATCAAATATTTAAATTTATTTTTCAATATATTTAAAATTCATGATTACAATTTATTGGAGATAATTTTCAAAATGTTTGATGATGTTTTTATAGAAAAAATCTTTAGCGGTGATAAAAGAATAGTATCGAGAGCAATTTCAATTATAGAATTTGGCGATGAAAAATCAAAAGAATTATTAAAAAGGATTTACGAAAAGATTGGAAGAGCTTATAGGATCGGAATAACAGGACCTCCGGGCGCAGGCAAAAGTACTTTAACAAATGCTCTTGCAAAATATTTCAGAAAGCAAAATAAAAAAGTTGCAGTTATTGCAGTTGATCCTACTTCCCCATTTACAGGCGGTGCACTTTTAGGTGATAGAGTTCGCATGAGTGAAATCGGTATGGATCCCGGAGTTTTTATCCGAAGTATGGCCACACGCGGTAGTTTAGGCGGATTAAGCCGGAAAACAATTGATGCGGCTGATGTGCTTGATGCAGCAGGATTTGATATTATTCTTTTTGAAACCGTCGGAGTCGGACAATCAGAATTGGACATCGCACAAACTGCTGATACTACAATGGTTGTAATTGTTCCTGAATCAGGTGATTCAATTCAGGCAATGAAAGCAGGCTTAATGGAAATTGCCGATCTGTTTGTAGTAAATAAAAGTGACAGACCAGGATCAGACAGTGCAATAATTTCATTACAAACTATTTTGATGATGAAAGATCATGATGAAAATACATGGCTACCTCCGATTTTGAAATCTGTTGCAACTGAGAATTCAGGAATTGGAGAAATAGTTGATGGAGTTCAAAAACATAAAGAGTATCTTGAAAAAGATGATCAACTTTTAAAACGACGCGAAAATAATTCAAAAATTAGAATTAAAGATATTGTTGAAACACAAATAGTAAATGAAATTTGGACAAATGAAAGAGAAACAAAACTTGATGCTTCCCTTTCAAAGGTTGTGCTTGGCGACTCTTCCCCATATATCATTGCGGATAAAATAATTGAACATTATAAAATAGATATCCGCGAAGAAGAAAATAATATCTGAAAATTATTGTAAGAGACGGGTTAATTCCCGTCTCTTATTTTCTTCCAATCAAATTAAAATAATTTAACATTTCTCAATTAATTATTAAAATACATTTCAATTTTCATTTTTGGAAAAAACTTCATACATTAAAAGAAATATAACTTATTAAAATTCTTTTTTGATTTCATAATTTAAAGGGCGCATTATGGAAGATCAGAAAATTCCTTTCACTTTTGAACTTGACGAAAACCGTTCTATGATTCGCGATACGATCCGCGATTTTGCAGAAACCTCAATAAAACCAATAGTTTTAGAAATTGATGAAGCTCAAAAACATCCTGATGAAATTTATGATCAACTTGGTGAAATGGGATTTCTCGGGATTTTAGTTCCTGATAATTTTGGTGGAGCCGGATTAGGTTACACGGAATATGCAATTATAGTGGAAGAAATTGCCCGCATTGATCCTTCAATCGCGCTTTCTGTTGCTGCTCATAACGGACTTGGAACAAATCATATAAATCTTTTTGCAAATGAAAATCAAAAACAAAAATATTTGCCCGATCTTGCAAGCGGAAAAAAGTTGGCAGCATGGGCTTTGACAGAACCAGCTTCCGGAAGTGACGCAGGCGGAATGCAAACAACCGCAGTTAAAGATGGGGATTTTTACATTCTTAACGGAACCAAAAATTTTATTACAAACGGCGCTGTCGGTGGTGTTTCCGTTGTTACTGCCGTTACTGATAAATTAAAAGGCAAAAACGGAATTTCCGCTTTTATAGTCGAAAAAGAAACCGAAGGATTTTCTGTCGGGAAGAAAGAAAATAAACTCGGAATGCGCGCAAGTGAGACCGTTCAACTTATTTTTGAAAATTGCAGAATACCCGCATCAAATTTGATCGGAAACGAAGGAGAAGGTTTTAAGCAAGCATTAAAAATTTTGGAAGGCGGAAGAATTTCAATCGCTGCACTTTCTGTTGGATTGGCACAGGGTTGTTTAGATAACGCTTTACAATATTCGCAGCAGCGAAAACAATTTGGAAAATCCTTGTCCGAATTTCAAGCCATTCAATTTAAATTAGCGGAAATGGCAACTGAAATTGAAGCCGCAAGATTATTGACTTATAAATCTGCATATAAAAAAGATAAAGGCGAAAAGATCAGAAAGGATTCTTCAATGGCGAAAATGTTTGCAAGTGAAATTGCAACAAAAGCAGCAAATGAAGCTGTTCAAATTTTGGGCGGATACGGATTTGTAAAAGATTACCCTGTTGAAAAATTTTATCGCGATGTCAAATTGTTGACAATCGGAGAAGGAACTTCTGAAATTCAGAGATTAATAATTGCAAGAGAATTATTAGGACAAGACTAATTATTTTATTCATTTGAAAAATATTTTTTCCCATTTTAAATTTTTCATTTTTCATTAAATAAAAGCCTATGAAAAAAATCGGTACGCCAATTGCACAGGATGAAAATTTTCATATAAAAGAAGATCATCATAAAAATCTTTTAAGAAAAATTCAGGCGGTGAAAGATAAAACAAAGCTTGGCGGTGGAAAATCGGCACTTGAAAAGCATAAAGCAAAAGGTAAACTTACTGCCCGCGAAAGAATTGAGAAACTTTTCGATAGAAATTCTAAAACTTTTGAAATTGGAATTTTAACCGCGCACGGAATGTACGAAGAATACGGCGG
>CBDUBH010000142.1:0-5089 GCA_965365345.1 uncultured Melioribacteraceae bacterium | reverse complement strand
TCGATTATCCCTGGGATGGAAATAAACTTTGTGAAAATTTAAAAGATGCTTTGATAAAAGCCGGTATAAAAGACGGAATGACAATTTCTACTCATCATCATTTGCGTAATGGCGATGTTTTAACAAATTATCTTTTCGATGTAATTCATGAACTTGGAATTAAAAATATCCGTTGGTTTCCTAGCGCATCTTTTCCGGTTCATCAACATTTAATAAAATATTTGGAAGATGGAACAATTCATCACATCGAAGGCAGTATGAACGGCCCGCTTGGTAAATTCACAACCGAAGGTAAAATGAGCGGAGTTGGAGTTTTACGCTCTCATGGTGGAAGATATCAGGCGATTCAAGATGGCGAAGTTCATATCGATATTGCAGTTATTGCTGCACCAACTGCAGATCCTTTTGGAAATGCAACCGGTGATCGTGGAAAATCTGCTTGCGGATTGATCGGATTTGCTCTGGCTGACTCAGAATATGCCGATAAAGTAATTGTAGTTACTGATAATTTAATTCCCTTCCCTTGTGTGCCCTGGCAGATTCAAGGAAATAATGTTGATTTTGTAGTTCAGATTGAAACTCTAGGTGATCCGGCTAAAATTGTTTCCGGTACAACAGAAGTTACAAAATCCCCCGACAGACTTTTGATAGCTGAATTTGTTGCTGAGTTCATAGAAAAATCCGGATTAATGAAAGATGGTTTTTCATTTCAAGCCGGAAGCGGCGGCACAAATTTGGCTTTTGTACTTTTCTTAAAAGAAAAAATGAAAGCCGCCGGAGTAAAAGCAAGATTTGTTAGAGGCGGAAGCACGAAATATCTTGTTCAACTTTTGGAAGAAGGTTTAACGGATTATATTTTGGACGGACAAACTTTTGATCTTGAAGGCGTTCGTTCAATGCGTGAAAATTCAAATCACGTAAATACGAGTCCGTTTACAAGTTACAATTTTCACGGCAAAGGAAATTTCGCATCAATTGTTGATGTTGCGGTTTTGGGCGCAACCGAAGTTGATGTAAATTTTAATGCAAATGTTGTAAGTCACTCTGATGGATATTTGCTTCACGGAATCGGCGGCTGGCAAAATTGCCTTTACTCAAAATGTACAATTCTTGCAATTCCATCTTTCCGCGATAGAATTCCGGTAATTGTTGATGAAGTTACTACTCTCTGCGGACCCGGAGAATTAATTGATGTAATAATTACAGAGCGCGGAATTGCAATAAATCCCAAAAGACAAGATTTAATTGAAGTCGTTAAGAATTCAGATCTGCCCATTAGGTCTATTGAAGAAATAAAAAATGAAGTTGATGAAATTTGCGGCGGCGCTCCGGAAAAACCAAAATTAAATAAAGAAAAAGTTGTTGCTGTTGTAAAATGGGTTGACGGAACTGTTTTGGATTCAGTATTCAAAATCGAACAATAGGTTATTCTTTTATTCGAAATAATTTTGATCTTCAAAATCTTTAATAGAATTTATTACTACGATTATATTTGTATTAAATTATTTGAATCAAATAAGTCACGAAATATTTATTTAACAAAAAGGGACATAAAAATTATGTTCCTTTTTATTTTTAAATCTTATGATAAAAAGTAATCTAAAAATTTCATATTGAACTGTTTGAAAATTCTTTTTTATTGTAGTAATTTAAGTTTAAATGAAATTTGGAAAATAAATGATAGAATTTTTTACAGGTTTAAGCCCTATAATTCAAGCTTTATTTGCAACTTTGTTTACCTGGGCTATGACGGCATTAGGAGCTGCGGGAGTTTTCTTTCATAAAAATGTGAACAGAAAATTATTAGATGGAATGCTCGGATTTGCTGCTGGTGTAATGATTGCCGCAAGTTTTTGGTCGCTTTTAAATCCTGCTATCGAAATGGGAGAAGGAAAAAACATTCCTGCTTGGGTTCCGGCGGCAGTTGGTTTTATGCTTGGCGGCGGATTTTTGTTTATGATCGATAAAATTTTACCGCACTTACATTTATTTATGCCGATCGAAAAAGCTGAAGGAATTCAAACTACCTGGAAACGAAGTGTACTGCTCGTTTTGGCAATTACATTACACAACATCCCCGAAGGTTTAGCTGTAGGTGTTGCTTTCGGTGCTGTTGCTTCTGATCTTCCCGGCTCATCCTTAACTGCCGCAATAGCTTTGGCAATAGGAATCGGACTTCAAAATTTTCCCGAAGGTTTAGCTGTTTCAATGCCTTTGCGAAGAGAAGGATTTTCAAAATTAAAAAGCTTTTATTACGGTCAGCTTTCAGCAGTTGTGGAACCTGTTGCCGGTGTTATTGGTGCTGCATTTGTTTTATTGGCCGAACCGATTCTTCCCTACGCTTTAAGTTTTGCCGCAGGCGCAATGATTTTCGTAGTTGTTGAAGAATTGATACCTGAATCACAAAATAACGGAAATACGGATATAGCAACTTCGGGAACAATGCTTGGATTTACGGTAATGATGATTCTCGATGTTGCATTAGCATAAGGAAACTCAAAATGATGGATTGGGAAATTCTTCTAAACAAAAATCGCTTGTGTGATGATAAAAAATCTGACACATTAACTCAAACCGGAAGAAGTGAATTTCAAAGGGATTTCGACAGAATTGTTTTTTCATCGGCTTTTAGAAGATTACAGGATAAAACACAAATTTTTCCAATGCCTGAAAGTGATTTTGTTCACACAAGATTGACGCATAGTTTAGAAGTTTCTTGTATCGGAAGATCTTTGGGAAATTTGGTAGGAAAAATTATAATCGATAGAAACCCAAAATTAAGCGAAAAATTTACATTTTACGATTTTGGTGAAATTGTTGCCGCTGCATGTTTAGCACATGATATTGGAAATCCGCCTTTCGGTCATTCAGGTGAAGATGCAATTTCCGAATTCTTCAAAAACGGCGAAGGAAAGAATTTAAAGACAAAAGATATTTCCGAAAGAGAATGGAATGATCTGACCAAATTTGAAGGAAATGCCCAGGGATTCCGGATTATAACAAAATTGCAAAATCCTGTGGTTAAAGGCGGATTGCAATTAACTTATGCAACTTTGGCAGCTTTCACAAAATATCCTCATGAATCTCATTTAGATTCAAAAACCGTTAATTCTAAAAACAGTAAGAATAAAAAGATGTACAGAAAGTATGGATTTTTTCAAGCTGAAAAAGAACTATTTCAGGAAGTTGCGGAAAATACGGGATTGATAAGCAAAAATAAAAATTGCTGGTGCCGTCATCCGCTTGCATTTTTAGTTGAAGCCGCAGATGATGTTTGTTACAGAATTATGGATTGGGAAGATGGATTCAGGTTAGGTTTGATTTCCTTTCAAGAAGCAGAAGAAAAATTAAAAGCGGTTATCGGCGATTCTAAATTCACAAAATACGAACTTAGAGATTCAAATGATAAGATCGGATATTTAAGGGCTAAGGCTCTTGGTGAATTGATAAATCAAATTGCAGGAGCATTTGTTGATATGGAAACTGATATTTTAAAAGGTGAATGCGATAAAGTTTTGATAAGAGAAATCCCATCCGGAGCAGCGTTAAAAGAAATCAAGGATATTTCTTTTACAAAAATTTATGCTTATAAAAGTGTAACGGAGCGTGAAATTGCAGGTTATGAAGTTTTAGGCGGATTATTAGAAAGTTTTATTAATGCAGTAAATGATTTATCGGTTGGACAAAAAAGTCATAAGTACGAAAGAATTGTTCAAATTTTACCCAGACAATTCTTAGGAAAAGATGGGACTCCTGACAAAAACAGTTATCAAAGACTCTTAAAAATCACTGATTTTGTTTCCGGAATGACAGATACTTATGCAGTTTCACTTTTTAGAAAAATCAGAGGAATTGCTTTACCAAGTTTTTAGTGACGATAGTTTAGACTAAGTAAATATCATAAATCATTTAATTATAATATTTTATCATATTTCACATAATCGTTTCACACCCCTGAGAATAAAATAAAAGGCAGCCTTAATAATTAAGGTTGCCTTTTTAAATAACAATTAACTAAAAATTTGTTAGTTTTTCGTCTTTGCAATTATAAGAATAAAGTTTTTTCATCTGATTATTTTCATTATTTATTCTTCCAAAGTTGAAAGATTTCCGGGATCTTGCCCCAATGCTTTTGCTTTTAAAACTCTTCTCATGATCTTTCCGCTTCTGGTTTTTGGGAGCGTATCAACAAATTCAATGTGCTCCGGTTTGGCAATTGGACCAACTTCATGTCCCACATGTAATCTTAACTCTTCTGCCAATTTATCGCTTTTCTCATAACCCTGTCTTAAAATTACATAAGCATAAATCGCATGTCCTTTTATATCATGTGGTAATCCGATAGCAGCTGCTTCCGCAACTGCAGTATGACTTACCAAAGCACTTTCAATTTCCGCAGTTCCTAATCTATAACCGGAAACTTTAATAACATCATCAACCCTTCCAATGATCCAATAATATCCATCTTCATCTTTTTTGGCTGAATCACCTGTAAGATACATATCCTTAAATTTTCCCCAATATTGATCTTTATATCTTTCAGAATCATTATAAATTGTCCTCATCATAGAGGGCCAAGGAGTCTTTATAACCAAAAATCCTTCTTCGTTAGCTTTAACTGGATTTCCGTTTTCATCTAAAACATCCATCACAATTCCCGGAAAAGGTTTTGTTCCCGAACCTGGTTTTAGTGGAACTGACGGATTTGGAGTAATCATAAACATCCCGGTTTCGGTTTGCCACCAAGTATCCATTATAGGACACTTTTCCTTTCCAATCACCTTATTATACCATTTCCATGCTTCTGGGTTTATCGGTTCTCCAACAGAGCCAAGCAATCTTAAAGATGAAAGATCTGAGCGATTTGGCCATGCATCACCGAACTTCATTAAACCGCGGATTGCTGTGGGAGCAGTATAAAGAATGTTAATTCCATATTTTTCAATCATCTGCCACCAGCGATGCGGGAATGGGAAATTGGGAGCACCTTCATACATAAATGAAGTGGTCCCATTTAAAAGCGGAGCATAGACAATATAGCTATGCCCTGTGATCCAGCCGGGATCAGCAGCACACCAATATCTATCTT
>CBDUBH010000141.1:0-5326 GCA_965365345.1 uncultured Melioribacteraceae bacterium | reverse complement strand
CCTGCCGATGAAGCATCAGCAAAAAGTAATGTTGCGCCTTATCAGGTTCAGGGCGAAAGTGAAGAATCTTATGCTACTAATGAGAATTTAGATGCAACGACAATTATTGAAGAAACTAAACCGGAAATTGTAAAACCTGCTTCATCAGCTTTAGTAAATTATACTGTAAAGAAAAATGATAATTTGACCGATATTTCTTCATTGTTCAATGTTAGAGTTTCAGATATCAGAAACTGGAATAATATTTCGTATACTGATAATATTAAAGTCGGACAAAAATTAGATGTTTATGTTCCTGAATCAAAAAAAGATTTTTATGCAAGTTTAGATAATCAAAGTGCTTCAGAAAAATCTTCAATTAAAAATGCAAGCGTAAAATCTTCAGGTAGATGGATAACTCATACGATCAGAAGAGGTGAAACTTTAAATAAAATTGCTAATAGATATAATACTTCTGTAGCAGATATTAAAGATTGGAACAATTTGAGATCCAATAAAATTTTAAGAAATCAAAGACTTAAAATTTATCAAGGTGATAGAGAATATTTGGCATCTACCGAAACTCCTAAATCTAATTATAATCGTTCAGGTTTAACCCGTTATAAAGTTAGAAGAGGAGATACTGTCGGGGAAATTGCAGAAAGATTCGGAGTTTCAACAAGTAAACTTAGAGAATGGAACAATATTAACGGTAATAAAATTATTGCCGGAAAAACTTTGAAAATTTACGGTAAAGAAACCGTTACGGCAATCGGTGATAATAATGTAAAAACAAACGGAACCGTAAATTATTACACAGTTCAAAAAGGTGATGTTTTAGGTGCAATTGCTGAAAGATTCAAAGTCAGAGTATCCAGCATAAAAAAATGGAATAAATTAAGCAGCAATAGAATTGTTGTTGGTCAAAGATTAAAAATTTATTCTGATGATGCTGAAATTTCTTATGCTTCGGTTAGCAAAACTTCAAAATCCATAAGCGACAGCGAAGGAAAAACTCACATTGTAAAAAACGGTGAAAGTCTTTATTCAATTTCACTTAAATACAATGTTCAGGTAAAAGATTTAAAAAGAAAAAATAAATTAAGATCAAATAAAATTGTAGTTGGACAAACTCTCAAATTATAATTGACAAAAATATAAATATTGTATAACTTTTGATATACAAAAAGCCGCCGTTAGGGGTGCCGCAATTTGCGGCTGAGATTACACCCTTAAACCTGATCCGGATAATGCCGGCGTAGGGAAATGGTTAAAGAATATTAGATATTTTAGCCGTTTCTGATGAAACGGCTTTTTTATTACTAAAATTTTTAAATAAAATTTTTCAGGAGTAAAAATGAAATATCTTATTATTCTTTTTTTATTTTTAAATCTTCCGCTTATTGCTCAAGAATTTCAAGTAAAAGGAAGAGTTCTTGACGGTTATGAAAATTCACCTTTAGCCGAAGCAAATATCTTTATCGAAAATTCCAATACAGGAGCCATTACCGATGAAAACGGAAATTTTATTCTTGAAGGAAATTTTTCCAAAAATTCTTTTGCTGTAATTTCGTTCGTTGGCTATCAACAGAAAAAAATAAAAATCTCAGATCTTCAAAATAATAATTCCGTAAAATTATATCCCGAAGTTTTAACTTCACAAACCGTACTTGTAACCGGTTCAATTGGAAAAGAAGGCGAAACTCCCGCTGCATTCAGTAAAATCACTCAAAAACATATTGAAGAAAACTATACAGTTCAGGATATTCCGGAATATTTAAGCACGCTTCCATCTTCAACTTTTTATTCTCAATCAGGAAGCGGAATTGGATATAATTTTTTAAGCATCCGCGGATTTGACCAGAGAAGAATTTCTGTTTCAATTAACGGAATTCCCCAAAATGATCCAGAAGATCATAATGTTTATTGGCTTGATTTTCCAGATATTCTTGCAAGTACCGAACTCATTCAGGTTCAGCGTGGTGCCGGATCAGGAGTTATCGGCTATCCTGCAATCGGCGGATCGATAAATATAATTACTTCACCTTTCAGCGAAAAACAAAAATTTGAGATCAATTCATCTTACGGAAATTTCAATACAAGAAAATTCAGCGGAACTTACGCCAGCGGACTAATAAATAACAAATATTCCATTTACGCAAAATATTCAAAATTATTAAGTTCAGGTTATCGTAATAATGCTTGGGTGGATTTTAATTCTTATCATTTTTCCGCAGTAAGATACGATAAAAACTTAACTTCGCAGATAAATGTATTCGGCGGTTTGATTTTCGATGGACTCGATTATACCGGCGTTCCAAAAAGCATTTTGCAAAATAAAGAATTAAGAAAAAATAATTCATCATACTGGTATTATTATGATAATGAATTATATTTTTATGAAAGAAGACCAGAAGAAAAAGAAAAATTTTCGCAGCCTCATTTTGAAATTTTAAACGAATACAAAATAAATGAAAATTTAAATTTGAACTCTGCGTTATTTATGATTTTGGGCAACGGATATTTCGATTATGATGCTTCTTGGGCTGATACTTCTTATTTCAGATTAACAAATCAATACGGATTTAATTTAAATGATAATCCGGTAAATTCAATAATCCGTGCAAAAGTTGAAAATAAACAATATGGCTGGATTCCAAGATTAAGTTATGATTACGGTTTTGGTGAATTGCTGCTTGGTAGCGAATTAAGAATTCACAGATCTTTGCATTGGGGAAAAATAAATTATGCTGAGAATCTTCCTGCAAATTTTGACTTGGATTATAAATATTACGAATACAAAGGCGGAAAAAATATTATAAATTCTTTCGTTCATAATAATTTCAATTTCGGTAATATAAATATTCTTGCGGAAATTCAGGCTGCTTATCATAAATATAAATTATACGATGAAAAATTTTTGGGAAATGATTTTTCAATTTCAAATTTATTTTGGAATTTCAGAAGCGGTTTTAATTATAAATTCAACCAAAACGTAAATTCATATTTTTCGTTTGCTAGAGTAAGTCGCGAACCGAGATTAAGTAATTATTACGATGCCGGCGAATCTGCCGGAGGCGAAATCCCTCAGTTTGAAAAATTAGAAAACGGAAATTATGATTTTGGAAATCCATTGGTAAAACCGGAAACGATGAACGATTTTGAATTCGGGACTTATTTCAGAACTGCAAATTTCAATCTCGGCGCAAATTTGTTTTATATGATTTTCAATGATGAAATTGTGAAAAACGGAAAAGTAGACCGCTTTGGAGATCCCATTACCGGAAATGCAGAAAAAACAATTCACTCGGGAATTGAATTTACATCAAATTTCAAACTGACAAAGAATTTTGATTTTCTATTAAATGCAACTTACAGCAAAAATTTTATAGAAAAAGGTAAGACTTTTATAGAATATGAAGATCAAATTTCCGGAGAAAATAGAATTGCCGAAATTGATTTGAGCAAAAATAAAATAAGCGGTTTTCCTGAAATTTTAGTTAACGGTTCAGTAAAATTTCAATTTGAAAATTTATTGACTATGTTAACCGCGCGTTATTCAGGTGAATTTTATTCTGATAATTTCGATGAAAATCTTAATGAACTTTTGCAAATATATCCAGGATTTACTGATTATCAGGATAATAAAGTTGATGCATATTTTACGGCAGATCTTTTTGCGAGCTATGTTTTTAAATTAAATTCGAATTTAAAAACAATTAAAATCTTTGGCGAAGTAAATAATCTTTTTGACGAACTTTATGCGGCATACGCAATTGGCGGTGAGTTTTTCCCGGCAGCTGAAAGAAATTTTCTTATCGGAATTCAATTTGGATTTTAATTTTTAATTAGGTTATTAATGAAAAAATGTCTGATCCTTGCTAATGGATTTGCTCCGAAAAAAAATGAAGTTTCTTTTTTGCGAAAGCAAAATTATTTAACATTAATTTGTGCAGATGGCGGAGCAAATTCGGCAAGAAAATTAAATCTTATCCCTGATTTCATAATCGGGGATCTGGATTCCATAACTCAATCAAATCTTGATTTTTACAAAGCTAAAAGTAAAATAATAAAAATTACTCGTCAAAGTGATACCGATGTTGAAAAAGCAATTAAATTTGCGATAGAAAATTCTTTTGATGAAGCAATTTTATTAGGCGTAATTGGTAATAGATTAGATCATTCATTCGGGAATTTGAGCATTGCTGTAAGATTTTCAGATCAAATAAATTTACGAATAATCAGCGGGAAATCTGTTTTATCAATAGTTAAAGGCGAAAGGAAATTTAATTCAGTAAAAGGGGAAACAATTTCAATTTATGCTTTTGATGAAAAAACCTTGATAACTTCTGAAGGATTAAAATACAATATTGAAACTGAACCTTTGAATTTCGGTAAAAAAGAAAGTACAAGCAATGTTTCCTTGGGAAGTGAATTTAGTTTGAAAGTTGAAAACGGAACGGCTTTTTTGGTTCGTGATTTTGATACGGTAAAGAAAAATGATCTCTTTTAGTCACACCGATATTTTAATAATATTTCTTTTTTTTGCAACCGTTCTGGCAATAGGATTTATATCTTCAATAAAAACAAAATCCGATCCTGAAGATTATTTTCTTTCAGGAAGAAAAATGGGTTTATGGCTTTTTATTTTTACAAACGTATCGACATGGTACGGCGGAATTTTAGGAGTTGGAGAATTTACTTACCGGTATGGCTTGTTAAGTTGGTTTACTCAAGGATTTCCATATTATATTTTTGCCGTGCTTTTTGCTTTTCTGTTTGCAAAGAAAATCAGGAATGCATCACTATTCACTATCCCCGACAAAATAGAAAAAGTTTACGGGAAAAATGCAGCGTTAATAAGTGGGATTTTTGTTTTTATTTTAGTTTCTCCTGCGCCATATCTTTTAATGATGGCATATTTAATTTCTCTGATCTTTGAAATTCATTTACTCACTGCATTGATACCTGCAATTTTACTTTCGGTGCTTTACCTTTTTAAAGGCGGTTATAAAGCAGATCTTTACACTGATGTATTTCAATTTGTTGTAATGTTTGGCGGATTTATTTTAATTTTTGTAACAGCATATTTTAATTTAGGCGATCTTAATTTTCTTCAAGAAAATTTACCAGAAACTCACTTGAGTTTTACAGGCGGTGCTTCGAAGCTTTTTATTTTTGTATGGTTTTTAATTGCGAGCTGGACTTTTATTGATCCCGGATTTCATCAAAGATGTTATGCTGCAAAAAGCGGTGAAGTTGCATTCAAAGGAATTCTGATCTCAATTTTCTTTTGGGCTTTGTTCGATTTTTTAACAACTTCAATTGGACTTTACGCAAAAGCTGC
>CBDUBH010000140.1:0-5477 GCA_965365345.1 uncultured Melioribacteraceae bacterium | reverse complement strand
TTTAATTTTGTTTTTGTAAATGTAAATAACAATGCAAAAGCGTAAAACTATTTTTCGCCGAAAAGAAATTTTTACGGGATGAACAGCGGAAATTGCAGGATGAAATAAATATTATAATGTTTATTTTTTCAGCATATAAACTTTAATAATCGTAGAGACGAGATATATATCGTCTTGATAAATTTTCAGAGACAAAATTTATCCCGTCTCTACAAATAAACTAATGTTGTACATTTTATGAATCACGAAAAAGTAATTGAAATTGAAGGTTTAACAAAGCAGTACAAAGATGTTCGCGCTGTTGATAATTTAAATTTTTCAGTTTATAAAGGCGATGTGTTCGGATTTTTAGGACCGAACGGCGCCGGAAAATCAACAACAATTAGAATGCTTTTAACTTTGATAAAACCGACTTCCGGAAAGATCAAAATTTTTGATAAGGATTTAAATTCCAACAGAATTGACATCTTAAAAAAGATCGGCGCAATTGTTGAAAAGCCCGATTTTTATCTTTATCTATCTGCTTATAAAAACTTGGAAATCCTCGGAAAAATTTCCGGCGCCGATACAAGCAGAAATAAAATTATGGAACTTCTTGAATTAGTCGGTTTGGAAAAAAGATACAAAAGCAAAGTAAAAACTTTTTCGCACGGAATGAAGCAAAGATTAGGCTTGGCGCAAGCACTTCTTCATGATCCCGATTTAATTATTCTTGATGAACCAACAACCGGACTTGATCCGCAGGGAATGAAAGAAATCCGCGATCTTATAATTCATTTAAGTAAAGAAAAAGGGAAAACTATTTTTCTTTCATCGCACATTTTATCCGAAGTTGAAATAATTGCAAACCGAATGATAATTATAAATAAAGGTTCAGCAAAAGCCGAAGGTTATGTTAAAGATCTTTTGAACACTGATGAAATTAATGTTACGGTAAAAGCTGATAATTTTGAAGATGCTGTGAAAATTATTTCTGAATCAAGTTGGCAAAATAAAATTTCAAAAGTTTATGAAAACGAAATGCTTTTCAAATTGAAACAAAATGAAATTCCGGATTTGAATAAATTTCTTGTGCAAAATAATGTTTCGGTAAATGCCGTAATTCCTTCACGCTCGCTTGAAGAATATTTCCTCTCAATTACCGAAGGAAAAGAATAATGATAAATTTAATTTTTATTGAACTTTATAAAATTTTTAAAAAATGGCGTACATACATCGGATTTATCGCAATCGGAGTTTTAGTACCCGTAATTCATTTTTCATTTTATTTTACAAAGCACCAGAATCAAAATTTCAGTTTAGATAGATTTGAAAATAATTTTCTTATCGCCGGGAATCTGGTGAACGGATTTAATGTTTCGATATTGATTTTATTCAGTTTATTCATTCACATTCCTTTTTTAATTGTGCTTGTCGGCGGCGATTTGCTTGCCGGAGAAGCAACCGCAGGAACTTACCGGATGCTTGTAACAAGACCGGTTTCAAGATTTCAAATTGTAACTTCAAAATTTTTGGCAGGAATTGTTTACATCAAACTTTTAATTTTCTGGCTTGCGCTGGTAAGTTTAGGATTAGGTACTTTAATTTTAGGAAGCGGCGTGCTGATTAATTCTTTTGAAGGACAAGTTTTGATATTTGCTTCAAATGATGTTTTATGGCGTTTTGCGCTGGCTTATATTTACGCAATTTTAAGTATGAGTGTTGTTCTCTCAATTTCATTTTTCTTTTCGTCATTTGTTGAAAATGCAATTGGACCAATAATTACAACCATGGCGATCATAATTATTTTCTTCATACTTTCTGCAATCCCGCTTGAAATGTTAGAACCAATTAAACCGTATCTTTTCACAAATTATCTTTCAGGATGGATGAATTTTTTCAGCGATCCGGTTGATCTTTCTAAACTTTGGAAAGATGTTTCAGTTTTGCTTGCTCACATTGTTGTTTTGTTTGGCGCATCGCTTTTAATTTTTAAAAGAAAAGATATTCTTAGTTAAAAATTTTTCAGGAATAAATATGAATTTTAATAAGGCAATTTTTATCGGAATAATTTTGAGTTTTATAATAAATCAAAATTTACAGGCGCAAAAAAATAATGCAGATGAACTTTTGAAAATGATAAAAGAAAATTATGAACGCATTAAAGATTATGAGGCAAACGCTGAAATTAAAGTAAATCTTGATTTTATAAAAGTCCCGGAAATGAATGCAAAAGTTTTTTATAAATCACCTGATAAATTCAAACTCGATTCAAAAGATTTTGCAATGCTACCAAAACAGGCAATCAATTTTACTCCCGCAAATATCGGCGGTGAAAATTTTACGGCGGTATTTATCAAAAATGAAAATATGAACGGAAAAGATTTAAACGTGATTAAAGTAATTCCGAATGAAGATTCCGAAATTCTTGCTTCAACTTTGTGGATTGACTCAAACGCAAAAACATTGAACAAAATTGAAAGCATCACACAAAAGGGATCGCTTAAAGTAAATTTGAATTATGATTCAAAAATTAATTATCCGCTGCCTGTTTTAGTAAGTATCGAAATGGATTTTCCTGAATTCAGAGTAAATTCCGAAAGACAAAAAAATCAAGCAAAAGGAAATTCCGCAGATAAAGATAGCGGAAAAATTACAATCAAATATTCTGATTATAAAATCAATAAAGGAATTGATGATAAAATTTTTGAAAAGAAAAAATAATTTTTGAGTGATAAATATTTAGTAAATCATTTTTAAAATTTTATAATTTTGTTAATAAAATTTCAGTAGATAATTTTTCCTTCAATAATTAAATGAAGTTATAAATCAAAAATTTAATTCCCACATAATTTATAAAATTTGTTACCTGAAAAACCATATCTAAAATAAAAGTTTATTCAATTTTTTAATTTAAATTTTAATAAAAGTTCATTACATTATAAAAGTGCCGCAAAACGGTAAAAATAATTGAAAAATATTTCAGAATTAAACTTAACATTTCTGTGAGGGTTTATGAAAATTCACGAGTATCAGGCAAAAGAGATTTTCAAACAGTACAATGTTCCGGTTCCAAAAGGAAAAGTTGCTTTTTCCGTTAATGAAGCAGTTGAAGCCGCAAGGCAAATAGGCGGTAAAATTTGGGTTGTAAAGGCGCAAATTCATGCCGGCGGAAGAGGAAAAGGCGGCGGAGTTAAAATTGCTAAAAGTCTTGATGAAGTTAGAAAATATGCTGAAGAAATTCTTGGAATGAATTTGGTTACGCATCAAACCGGACCTGAAGGAAGATTGGTTAAAAGATTGTTGATTGAAGAAGGCGTGAACATTGATCGCGAATTGTATTTGGGAATTACTTTGGATCGCGCAACTTCAAAAAATGTTATAATGGCTTCAACCGAAGGTGGCGTTGAAATTGAAAAAGTTGCCGAAGAAACTCCCGAAAAAATTATAAAATCAGCTGTTGATCCTGCTATCGGATTTCAATCTTATCAAGCACGCGAAATTGCATTCGGATTAGGTTTAACAGGCGATCAGCAAAAAAACGCGATCAAATTTTTAACAGCACTTTATAAAGTTTACGAAGAAACCGATTCATCTCTTGCTGAAATAAATCCTTTGGTTGTTACAAAAGAAGGTGATGTAATTGCTCTTGATGCAAAAATGAATTTTGATGATAATGCGCTTTACCGTCATCCTGATATTGTTCAATACAGAGATTTGGATGAAGAAGATCCGCTTGAAATTGAAGCATCAAAATTCAATTTGAATTACATCAAACTAGATGGAAATGTTGGCTGTATGGTTAACGGTGCCGGACTTGCAATGGCAACAATGGATATTATAAAATTAGCAGGCGGCGAACCTGCAAACTTTTTGGATGTTGGCGGTTCTGCAAATAAAGAAACCGTTGCGAATGGATTTAAAATAATTTTATCCGATCCGAATGTAAAAGCAATTCTTATTAATATTTTCGGCGGAATTGTTCGTTGCGATAGAGTTGCGCAAGGCGTAATTGATGCTGTAAAAGAAGTTCATGTTGAAATTCCTATTGTTGTTCGTCTTGAAGGAACAAACGCAAAAGAAGCCGGCGAACTTTTGGATAAATCAGGCTTAAATTTTGAAGTTGCTAAAAGTTTGAAAGAAGCAGCTGAAAAAGTTACATCGGTACTGAAATAAAATTTTACTGAAATCTTCTTATAACTTTTTTATATTTAAGGCGGAGAAATTCCGCCTTATTTTTTTATCCGTTTATATACAAAATTTATTAATAAAAAAATACTTGATATTATTTTTTTATAGTAATAATTTTCAAGTAAGACTATTATACATTGGGAGTCAAATGGATCTTTCCGGAAACAGATTTGAAAACGAAGACGATTTACCATTAGATAAAAAAGAATTAGAAGAAAAAATTAATTTATGTAAAGAGATAATTGAAGAAGGAAATATTTATTTATACAGCGATGTTCTTGAAGATACAATTCACATTTGCGCTGAAAACGACCTACCCGAAGAAGGTTTGATGCTTGCCGATGCAATTCTGCAGATATCCCCATATAATTCGGATATCTGGCAATTAAAAGGTGTTTTTCTGAATAATCTATTTAGATTTGAAGAAGCATACGAATCTTATTTAACAGCGCTTTCATTAAATCCGAGTGATGTTGAAACTCTTCTGAACAAAGCGTTAACAGAAGATAATTTGGGAATGCAGGAAAGTGCCGAAGAATCTCTAAATAAAGTTTTGATTTTCGATCCTTTGAATGAAGAAGCATATTTCAATCTGGGTGTGCTTTTTGAAAAACAAAATAATTTTAAAGCCGCAATTGAAAATTTGCTTAAAGCAATTGAGATTGATGAATTCTACGGCGAAGCCTATTTTGAACTCGGATATTGTTATGAAAATATTGATCAACTTGATGAAGCTTTAAATATTTATGATAGATTTCTCGAACTTGAACCTTACAGTTTTACTGCTTGGTACAATCGCGGAATTGTTCTTCTTCGCAAAAATCAATTTGAAAAAGCAATTGATAATTTTGAACTTTCCATTGCAATAAATGAAGATTTTTCAAACGCGTGGTTTAATAAAGGAATTTGTTTAGCGAACTTAAACAGATTGTACGATGCTCTCGAAGCATTTTTACAAGCAGCCGAAATTGATGATAAAGATGAATCAGTATTTTTCAATATAGGACAAATTTACGAAGATCTAAGCGATGATAACAACGCAATAAAATATTATTCAAAAGCAATTTCTTTAGATGAAAATTATTTTGAATCATATTTGGCGCGCGGATATTGTTACGATAAAATCGGGAAATATTATCTTGCATTAAAAGATTTTAACAAAGCAATTTCAATTACGGGCGATTCAGCTGAAGCCTGGTTTGCAAAAGCTGATCTTGAATATTCCCTCGGAAAATTAAGCGAATGCGTTGTAAGTTATAAAAATGCTTTATTAATTGATTCTGATAATTCTGATGTGTGGATTAAAC
>CBDUBH010000139.1:0-5568 GCA_965365345.1 uncultured Melioribacteraceae bacterium | reverse complement strand
TTCCAAAGTATCGGTGAATTTTCCTGCGGAATTTTTCGCTTTTGAATTTAAATGACTGAAATGAAAATCAATATTTATTTTATTGAACGCAAGCGAATTTACAATTTCAATTCCGTAAGTTCTGATCGCCTGTTCATTTACTCTTTGAAACTGTCTGCCCGGCAAAGTTTTTCTTACAATTCCATCTTCAAGAAAATTATAGAAGAAAGAAATTTCGCTAACGTAATTTTTTTTGTTGATGGAAAAATTAAGATCTGCAATGTAAGCGGTTTCATTTTTCAAATTCGGATTAACCACAAATCTTCCTAAAGCGCCTGAGTACATTTCGCGCAATGATGGAAATCTTACTTTTCTTCCCAAATTTAATTGAGCGGTAAATTGATTTGAGAATGAATAAATTCCCGCGAGGTTTGCCGCAACTGCTTCGGTCATTTCTTTTTTCGGTTTATTGCCGGTAAGCGGAGTAGTTGCAAAATCGTAACTTCCGCCAAATATCATTGTCAATCTTTTCAAAGTAAGATTATATTCCGATGAAAAACTTGCAATGTTTTGTTTGTAATTTGCATTATCTCCAGAAGCGGCGGCAAAAGTTTCTTTATGCAGATTTGAATATCCGTTAAACCCGATCTTCAAAAGTGAAATATCGCTTAGCAGAGAAGTTAATATCAATCTTCCGTTAAAAAAAAGATCATTGTTAAATTCTGTTTCGGAAATATTTTCGTAATTACGGTTTTCATATTGATCAATTTTTAGATTGAAATTTGTGAACGATGCAAAATATGAAAGCGATGAATTAAATTTTCTAAAAAGATTTAAGCTTCCGGAATTTGAAAGAGTTAATTTTTCCCATAAAGGATATTTCCAAAAGCGCGGATTTGAAACTCCGATCTCAGGAGCCACTCCTTTTTCCGAATTAATATACGATAGGGAAAGATCATTTTTGAAGTTATTTGCTTTGAATCCCAGCTTTCCGAAGAAATTAAATTTTTGATAACCGCTATTAATTCTTTCATTCAAATTTGAAAAAGGATCATCTAAATTTTGAGGAAGAACAAATTCATCTTTTTTTGAATATCCCGCTGAAATTAAATATCCTAAATTATTTTTATGCGCTGAAAAAAATGCAGAAGCATCTTTGTAATTTCCTGATCCGAAATTCATTTTTAAAAAATTTGTTTCTCTTTCAAAAGGATCAATCGAATTTATTTTTACAATTCCGAAAAGTGAATTTGGTCCGTAAATTACCGAAGGAACTCCTTTTACAATTTTAATTTGATCAAGCGCGGAAGTTGGAATAAGTCCCAGATCAATTCTGCTATCCCAAGGGATCTGCAAATTAATTCCGTCAAAGAATAAAAGGAATTGTCTTTCGTTTGAGCCGCGCAAATTCCATAAAGTTTCGCCACGTGAGTTTGTTTGAACTTTTACCGAAGGCAGCGAAAATGAAAATTGCGAAACTGAATTTGCATCAAAATTTTTTATCGTAGTAAAATTGATCTCGCTTACTGCGTGCGGAACAATTACTTCACCGCCGGCAACAGTAATCTCTTCAAGTGTGTAAGATGGAATTGAATCAAGTTTTTGCGCAGATAAAATTCCGTTAACAAAAATTGAAAATATAAAAATTGATAATAAGAAATTCTTCATTCTTCCTGCTGTTAATTTTTCTAAATGAAAACAAAAATACAAATTTATAATCGTACTTTGAAATTGACTTTATAGTACAAAAATCTCTCACTAAATAAAAAATTCGACTATAAAACAAAAGCATTCGAATAATTTGGAAAATTTTAACCTGCCTTAAATCAAATAAAATTTGTTGTAACTGTGTTTGTATCATAATTAACTTTAATTAAATAAAGTTCAAAATAATTACGGAGGTTATTTGCAATCATTTACAAAGGCAGGAATTTTGCTGTTAATGTTCCTTTTAGTCGGCTTTACTGTAATTACCGAAACGGAAAAAGAAAACCGGGCAAAAGGCAATCCGCAGCAGAATGAAGCAGTAAGTAATGATTCAAAAACGGAAAGTATTTTTGATGAATCAAATCCTATCATCGAGTTTGTTGATAGAGGAAAAATGACGGCTTCATGGTACGGACCGAATTTTCACGGAAGGTTAACTGCCAATGGTGAAATTTATAATCAGATGGCTTTTACGGCAGCACACAAAGAAATGAAATTCGGAACGCTTCTTAAAATTACTAATCCCAAAAACGGTAAATCGGTAATAGTAAGAATTAACGACCGCGGTCCTTATATTAAAGGACGTGAATTGGATCTTTCGAAAGGCGCGGCAATTGCTTTGGGAATCATCAAAAAAGGTGTATCGAGTTTAAAGGTTGAAGAAGTTGCTTTAACTGATGAGAACAGAGCCCTGCTTGCTTTGGAGTAAATAACTTTATTGATAATTAAAAGATTATTAAAAAACCCGCTTTTTTCAAAGCGGGTTTTTAGTTTTAAATCATTCAAAATATTTTGAACAGATTAAACTTTTCGCATTAATTATTTTACAAGCGAATAATCAACTGTTACGGCTTGAGTCATCGGAATTATCATATTTGAACTTCCGGTTGTTGCCATTGTCATTTGATTATCAACATTTGTTGTTGACGAAGTCATAATTCCTTTTGCCGGATCAAAAAAGAAAAATCCGTTCATTCTTCCTTTTCCTTCAATAAAAAGTTCTTGTCCCATCATAGTTGTATTTCCGTTGCTTTCGGTTGAACCGTTAAATTCAATCTTCAAAACTTTTGCATTATCTTTATTTTCTTCGCCAATAAGTTTATAATTTACATCAGTTTTATTTACGATAACTCCGCCCATTAAACTCACGGAATCAACTACAACTCCATTCCATGTATCGCCCTGTTTTACTTCTTTTTCAGGAAGTGTAAAGAATTGCATTGTTTCGTTTTGATTTACACCCATGCTTTGTAGATCGCCGCCAAGTGTATCAATAAGATTTTTTGAAATTATTTTTCCATTTGGAGAAATAATAATTTCAGTTCTTTTATCTTTCAACATATCCAAAGACATTGTTGTATCCATCATCGGAGTTGAAGTGCTTACTTTACCTGAATCAATTGAAGCGTGCAAATTCATTTTTCCGTCTTGTGCAACTTTATCAGCAAATAATTTTACGAAAGTTTTTCCGTCGGTCTTAATTTTCATTTCCTGCTGCATAACTTCCTGAACAAAAGAGCCTTTCATGTTTGATTGATATTTGTAAGTTTCGCCTTCTTTAAATTTGTACTCAATTTTATAAGATTGAGCAAAAATTGTTGTTGAAAGTAAAAGAAGAACAGTTAAGGATAAAAGATTTTTCATAACGCCTCTTAAATTAAAATAAAGATATTTTTTGTTTTACAATTTTATATTTGTTTGAATCATTTGAAATTCTGTACGCGGTTTTAAAAGCGAGTCTGCTGACTTTTGCAGCTTTTTCAAAATTTATTAAAGATGATTCATCAGTAACTTTGTGATAATCATTATGCAAACCCGAAAAATAAAAAATTGCCGGAATCCCTTTTTTCAAAAAACTTGCGTGATCACTTCTTCCTAGGAAAGTTTCGTAATCGTAGTTTAAATTAAATCCTACACCTGAATTTTCCTCTTCCGTAATTTTTACAAGATCAGGAGAAGATGATTTTCCGATGATGAAAAGTTCATCAATTGAATTTCTTCCGATCATATCGAAATTCATCATTGCAACAGTTTTTTCAATTGGGTAAAGCGGATTTGTTGCATAAAATTCAGAGCCTAAAAGTCCGATCTCTTCACCTGCAAAAGCGATAAATAAAATGCTGCGTTTTGGCTTTTCACTTAAAATTGTAAATGCTTTTGCAACTGCCATAATTCCGCCGGTGCCTGAAGCATTATCATCAGCGCCGTTGAAAATATTATCTTCACCTGGAACCGGATTTTTTTTATGACCAACATGATCATAATGCGCCCCGATTATCAGAATTTCATCTTTTAAATTTTCATCGCTTCCTTCCAAAAATCCAACCACATTTTTAGCGCTTACTTTTTTGATCTCGGTTGAAGTTTTAATTTTTACTTCAGCATTTTTTATTTCAAATGAATTTGGAGTTAAAAGCGAATCAATTAATTTTTCGATTCGTTTTAAACTATCAACACTTCCGAAAATATCATTTATAAATTTATCACCAACTTCCACAACGGGAATTTTTTCATCTTCATTTTTCAAAAGTGAAATAGGCAATGCATCCTTTGGAATTATTTTAGAAAGTGAAGGCCATGAAAATCCTTTTGGCGAAAATAAAGTGTGATTTAAAGGATCGGTTACAATTAAAGCTGCTTTTGCGCCGTGCTTAATTGCATTTTCAATTTTATAATTTATACTTGAATATTCTGATAACTTATCGCCTTCAAAAACTGAATTTTTATCATTTTCCTGCGGCTCGTGTTTCAAAATTAAAACGATTTTATTTTTTACATCAATATTTTCATAATCATCATAATTAAATTCGGGAGCAGAAATTCCATAACCGGCAAAAACGAGATTCGCAAAAACTTCTTTGTTAGCGGTAAATTCGAAAGGAACAAAATCATTTTTAATTGAATAATTTATCCCGGTATTTCCTGATTTCATAAAAAGCGAATTTTCTTTTCCGAGATTTATAATTCCAAGATCAAGTTCCTGAAAATAACTTCCGTTAACTTTTTGAAGACCCATGTTTTCAAATTCCGAAGCAATATAATCAGCGGCAGCATCAAGTTCTTTACTCGGAGTGTTTCTGCCTTTTAAAGAATCTGAAGCCAAAAAAGAAATGTATTTTTCGAGAAGTCCGGCGGTTAAAATTTCTTCCGGATTTTGGTTTTTAATATTTGAATTAGAGCATCCGGCAATAAAACCGAAGATTAAAAGAATGATCAAATTTTTCATTTTCCCTCTGAAAAGCGTTTATTAAAATAAAAAATTAAATTTGAATTGAAAAGGCGCATCTATAATTAGACGTTTGAAAAATTATTTTGTTCAATTAAAACTTTGCAGTTTCATCTTAACAAATCATTTTAAAGATCAAAAAATATAATCATTAAATTAAAATTGATAAAGTAAATTTTGATTGTTACTTTATTGATGAAAAAATTATCATTTGAAAATTCACATACTGAAAATCTATGAAAAAATTAAATCTCGGCTGCGGAAAAGATATAAAAGAAGGTTACATAAATCTTGATATTGTTGATTACGGCGGAAATATGATTCACGATATCAACAAATTTCCGTATCCTTTTGAAGAAAATTATTTCGATGAAATTTTTGCCTCGCACATTTTGGAGCATCTTGATAATTTTCATAACACAGTAACCGAACTTTACAGAATAAGCAAGCCTGACGCTGTTATTTATGTGTATGCGCCGTTCTTTTTGAATACGAAATATTTCGGCGAGCCGGATCGCAAAATTCCTTTTTCAATACGCACTTTTGATAATTATGAATTTATCGGAAACAGAAAATTAAAATTCTATGAAAAATGGAAGCTCGATCACAGAACGAATTACGAAGGCAAAGCGCAGTTTGAAATTTTAGAAAAAAGA
>CBDUBH010000138.1:0-5638 GCA_965365345.1 uncultured Melioribacteraceae bacterium | reverse complement strand
TAAAAACAAAAAAAAAATACGCTTATGAATAAAAAGTCTATTAATTCTAAAATCGCCTCAATTTGATAGTGCGATTCGTTAATTAATGTTTACTACTTGTACGATGCGGTATTTTACTTTTGATTCAAGAGAAAAAATGACGTGTTCTTTTTATTGATGAATCGCTATTTAATCCAACAACCAAAACATCGCCTAATTCTTTTGATTTATTTAAATAATCAACATGTCCGGCGTGAAGTATATCAAAACAGCCGTTTGTAAAAACAATTTTTTTATTTTGATGTTTTAAATCTTCGGTAACTTTTTTAAGTTCTTCCCAATTCAGAATATTTTTCATAATGCTTCTTGAAGTTTTTCGTTATCTTTTTCAACTTCGGAAAATAATTTTTCTGCTTCAATCGGAACAATTCCTAATTCTTCGCAAACAAGTCCGCCTGCAAAATTTGCAAGATAAGCGGCTTCAAATATATTTGCTCCTGCTGCAAGTGCCACGGTCAAAGTTGAAATTACGGTATCGCCTGCTCCCGAAACATCCGCAACTTTTCTAGCTTTGGTCGGGATTCTTGCTTCCTCGCCGTTTTTTCCGAAAATTGCAATTCCGTTTTCGCCCAAAGTTAAAAGCACATATTTTGAATTTAATTTTTCGAGCAAATTTTTTCCGGCTGCGGAAATTTCTTCTTCGGATTTTATTCTTATTCCGAATGCGTCTTCAGTTTCTTTTCTGTTCGGTTTAAATACCGTAACATTTTTGTAGTTGAAGAAGTTTGTAAATTTCGGATCAACCGTTATAATAACATTATTTTTATTGCAAAGATCAATTATTTTTTCAATTAAACTGGAAGTTAAAACTCCTTTGTTGTAATCTTGAAGAATCAATCCGTCCAATTCATTTATAATATTATTAACATAATTTAAAATTTTTTGTTCAATTTCACCATTAATATAATTTTTCTTTTCCTGATCTATTCTTACAATATGCTGATTGCTCGCTATAACTCTTGTTTTTGCAGTGGTTGGGCGCGAATCATCAAGTATAATTCCGCTTGATGCAATTCCCGCTTCTTCAATCAATCCGTTAAAGATTGATCCGTGGTTATCGTAACCGATAATTCCAACAGGAAAAGCGGTTCCGCCTAATTTATAAATATTAAAAGCGCAATTTGCAGCGCCGCCAAATCTATAAAATTCATCATCAATTTCAACAATCGGAACGGGCGCTTCAGGTGAAATTCTTTTTACTTCGCCCCAAAAATAGCAATCAAGCATCATATCGCCTACAACGGCAATTTTTGTCTGTTTAAATTTTTCTTTTAATTCTTCGAGTCTTTTATTTTCTATTTTTATTTGTTTGTTTTTCATTTTTAAATTCCGCAAGTTCATTTGTAATTTTGATCTTCATCATTCCGTCTTCTGTGCCGAGCCACATATTTATGCCGTCAAAATAAAGCGAATAAATTTTATCTGATTTTAATTTCAATTCATCTTTGGTAATATTTGTAACGTTTTTTGTGATTCTGTTTATCAGCGAAATTCCTTTGCCAAGCTGATCTTTTTTAATTCTGTCAAATTCATAAACGCTTGCCCAAATTATATTTCCAGACATTGCAAGCGAATAAATTCCATTAGCGCTCATTTTTTTTTGTTCATCAAATCTGATCCAAGTATTTTTTCTATCGTGAAAATAAACTCCGCCGATATTAAATTTCGGTTTTTGCGGAGTTAAAAATTCATCCATTCCAAACCAGATATTTTTAGATTCAAAAAGCATATCCGAAACTGAAACTGCTTCGCCATCACCATTGAAATTATTTAGTTTGTTTGTTACAAATTCTAAAGATCTTTTATCTTCAATTGATCTTTGTTTATTGTATTTGTGAATTCCGACTTCTGTACCGAACCAGACTAAACTATCGCCATCAACCGCAATGAATTTTATATTATTTGTTTTTACATTTCCGCCAATGGTTAAATCATGATCAGTATACTTTTGACGCGCAACATCAAGTTTTGTTAAATATTTAAATCTTCCGATCCACAAAACATTTTCATGCTTATCGTATTCAACCGCGCGAACCCAATTTCCGAGTTCACCGCCTAACCCGAATTTTCTTTTTGTCCACGCATTTCTTTTTTTATCATAAATATAAAGTCCATCGCTGCAGCCTGCCCAAACGAAATTTTCATTTTCGGCAATTGTGTAAAAGAAATCTTGCTGAAGAGTTCCGGTATTTGTAGAAAAATTTGTCCATTTTCCATCAGAAACGGAGTATTTATAAATTCCTCTTCCGTATGTAGCAATCCAAATTTCCTTGTTGTTTCCGGTAATATCGTAAATCATTACGCCATCAAGGAAATATTCGGGATTGTAATTTTCCTGTGCTTTTATAAGCGCGGCATTCAATAAAATGTAAAATACTATTAATAATTTTTTCATAGGATTGCTTAATCTTAAATTGCAGGTATCGTGTTTACGGAATTGTTTTAATTATTTTTGATCAACGTTTCAATTTATTAATGTACAAAACTATTTCAACGTATTAATAACTTTCTTTTTCGCTCGGGAAATTTTTATCGCGAACATCGGCAACGTAATTTTTTATTGCTTCCACCACAATTTCGCTTAAGTTGGCGTAATGTCGAACAAATCTTGGACTGAATTCCATATTTAATCCAAGCATATCCGGAGTAACAAGAATTTGTCCATCGCAGTGAACTCCCGCGCCGATTCCTATTGTTGGAATTTCCACCGATTCGGTAACCTTTTTTGCGAGTTCAGCAGGAATTTTTTCAAGTACGATTGAAAATGCGCCGGCTTGTTCCAAAGCTTTAGCATCATTTAGAATTTGTTTTGCCTCTTCTTCATCTTTTCCGCGCGCTTTGTAACTTCCGAATTGATGAATGCTTTGCGGAGTTAATCCGATATGTCCCATCACGGGAATTCCGGCTTCCGTAATTTTTTTTACGGTTTCTGCAATTCTGATTCCGCCTTCTAATTTAACGCCGCCAGCCGAGGTTTCTTTCATAATTTTGCCGGCGTTTCTAAAACCTTCATCAATATTTGTTTGATATGACATAAAAGGCATATCAACAATTACCATTGCTCTATCAACGCCTTTTGTAACTGCTTTTGTGTGATAGATCATTTCTTCCATTGTAACAGGCAAAGTTGTTTCATTTCCCTGAAAAACATTTGCCAAAGAATCACCAACTAAAAGAAGATCAATCCCCGCTTGATCCAACAATTTTGCGGTTATAAAATCGTAAGCAGTTAAAGCGGAAATTTTTATTCCCTGCTGTTTTAAGACGAACAGAGTTTTTGTTGTAATTTTTCTAAAATCTTTATGAGTACTCATAATTCAACTTCTTCTTTTTGAAATTTAATTTTCCATTGTTCTTCAAATCCATTAACCAAATTTTCAATCACTTTATCGTAATCAACTTTATCTTTTAATATTGATGAAACATCAATTGTCGAATTAAAAATTTCATCTTTTAATTTCGGAACTTCACTTTTTTCGATATTCATATAATCAACAAGATTTAAGTGAAAATCACCACACATTATGGAGCCGTGCTGTAAAATAACTTTATTCATTTTACGCTGAGCGCTTCCAATAAGTTTTTTACCTTTATATTTTACTTCGCTTTTTGCGGTGCTTGCAAAACAGGCAACACCTTTCGGATCTTTTAAAAGCATCGCAAAATCAGGCTGATTTGATTCAAGTTCAACTTCATTCAATCTCGGATCGTAATTTTTTAATCCTTTTACCAATGCCAGACTTATCATTTTGTAAATTTCAGTTGAAGAAAATCCTGCGTTAACCGGAATTACAACCGAATAAGTAATTTCTTCGGAATGTAAAATTGCTCTACCACCGGTCGGGCGTTTTACAATTTCAAATCCGTCATTTTGCAATTTTTCTAAATTGATATCTTCATATTTTTGATTTGCGCCGAGCGAAATACAATACGGCTTCCAGCGGTAAATTCTGAAATATGCTTCACCATCTTTGCAATTTTGCGCAAGTTCAATATCAAAATCCATATTGAATTTGCCTGTGTTTTCGCCGCTGTTAATAAATTTCCAAATCATCTTCTGATTATACTGCGTTTACTTTTATTTATGAATTCTAAAACACTTTGTACTAAAGGATCATCTCCAAATTCCGTTTGAACTTTTTCTTTTCCGGCAGTTAAATTCAAACCTGAATTATAAATCAGATGATATGCTTTTTTCAAAGTTTCGATTTCTTCATTTTTAAATCCGCGTCTTCTTAAACCAACAACATTTAATCCTGAATATCTTAAAGGTTCACCGCCGGCTAAAACAAATGGCGGCACATCTTGAACAACTCTGAATCCGCCGCCAACCATTGCATGTTTCCCGATCATGCTGAATTGATGAACGGGAGTCATTCCCCCTATTATCACAAAATCTTCTATGTGAACGTGTCCGCCGATTTGAACTCCGTTTGCAAGAATACAATTATCACCAATTTGAACATCATGTCCAACATGCGAATAAGCCATAAGTAAACAATTTTTTCCGATTCTTGATTCGCCTGTTTCTTTTGTTCCTCTGTGCAAAGTTGCAAATTCATGAATCGTGGTGTTATCGCCAATATAAAATTGTGTACTTTCCTTACTGAATTTCAGATCTTGAGGAACGTGCGCAATCGAAGCGGATTGATAAATTGTTACATTATTTCCGATTCTGGCACCATCATAAATTGTTGCGTGCGGACCGATCTTGCAATCATTGCCAATTTCAACATCATCATAAATTACAGCAAAAGGACCAATGGTTACATTTTCGCCGATCTTTGCTTTTTCGCTAATAAATGCAGTTGGATGAATATTATTCATAAATTTTATGTTAGATTGAAGATTAATTTTTATTTAAGTTATTTTCTTGTCTATCTGTAATTGCTGCCATAAATTCGGCTTCGGTAACAAGATTTCCATCAACAAATGCCTTTCCGCTTAAAACGGCAACTTTGCTTTTTTTGTTGATCAATTCCAATTCCATTACTAATTGATCGCCGGGCAATACCGGTTTTCTGAATTTCGCATTATTAATTTGCATGAACATCACTAATTTTTGCGAAGGATCCAAAAATGAATTCAGAAGAAGAATTCCGCCGGTTTGCGCCATCGCTTCTAAAATTAAAACTCCAGGCATTATCGGCTGTCCGGGGAAATGTCCCGGGAAAAACGGCTCATTTACAGTAACTGATTTTACACCCACAACTTTTTTATCCATTTCAAGATGGGTGATTTTATCTACCAATAAAAACGGATATCGGTGCGGCAAAATCCTTTGAATTGCATTTACATCAAAAACAATTCCTTCGGTTTTTACAAACTGATATTTTTTAACTAATTTTTTTTGCTGGTAAAGTTTTCGGACCTGTTTTGCAAATTCAACATTTGCTTTATGTCCGGGACGTGCAGCTAAAACCTGCGCTTTTATTGGCGCGCCGATCAATGCCAAATCTCCAATTAAATCAAGCAATTTATGACGTACCGGTTCGTTTTTATATCTGAAAGTTTTATCATTTAAAAATCCGGTTGTGCCGATTGTAATTTTTCCTTCAAGTCCTATCTTTTTACTTAATTCATCAAGTTCATTTTCGCT
>CBDUBH010000137.1:0-6050 GCA_965365345.1 uncultured Melioribacteraceae bacterium | reverse complement strand
CCCGCGCAAAATTTGAGCAATTGATTGATGATTTGATTCAAAGAACTGCCGGTCCTTGCGAAAAAGCGATGAAAGATGCAGGAGTTACTCCTTCACAAATTGATGAAGTAATTTTGGTTGGCGGTTCAACTCGCGTTCCGAAAGTTCAGGAGTTAGTTAAAAATCTATTCGGAAAAGAACCGCACAAAGGAGTTAACCCGGATGAAGTAGTTGCTGTTGGCGCTGCAATTCAAGGCGGTGTTTTAACCGGTGAAGTTAAAGACGTTTTATTACTTGACGTTACTCCGCTTTCACTTGGAATTGAAACTCTTGGCGGTGTAATGACAGTATTAATTCAAGCTAACACAACAATTCCGACAAAGAAAAGCGAAGTATTTTCAACCGCATCTGATAGTCAGCCATCTGTTGAAATTCATGTTCTTCAAGGTGAAAGATCAATGGCAGGCGATAACAGAACTCTAGGAAGATTCCACTTGGATGGAATTCCACCGGCACCGCGCGGAGTACCGCAAATTGAAGTTACTTTTGATATTGATGCAAACGGAATTCTTCATGTTGCTGCAAAAGATAAAGGCACCGGAAAAGAGCAAAGCATAAGAATTACATCTTCAAGCGGACTTTCAAAAGAAGAAGTTGAAAAAATGAAAAATGCAGCAAAAGAAAATGCTGCCGAAGATAAAAAACGTAAAGAATCCATTGAAGTTAAGAACAATGCGGATTCGTTGGTATTCCAAACAAAAAAACAACTTGATGAATTGAAAGATAAAATTCCAGCAGATACAAAAAGTAAACTTGAAAGCGAAATCAAAAAAGTTGAAGATGCAATTGCATCAAACAACACCGAAAATATTAAATCGGCAGTTGATTCGTTGAACAAAGTCTGGAGCGAAGCCGCTTCTCAAATGTATCAACAGCCGGGTGCTGAACAAGGCGCTCCGCAAGATTTCGCCGGAAACGCGCAGGGAAATCAACAAGAGCAAACCGGAAGTAAAGATAATGTTCAGGATGCTTCTTATGAAGTTGTTGATGACGAAGAAAAAGATAAAGACAAAGACAAAGATAAAAACAGTTAATCAGATTGATCAAACTACTCTAAAGCCCGCTTGAATTTCATGCGGGCTTTTTTTTGTAATTTTTTAAAAAGATATTTTGTATTTATCTTTGTATTATGAAATAAAATTATTTTTAAGGTTAATGAAGAAAAATCTATTTACGTTAATTCTGTTTTTCGCACTATGCGGAATGATATTTTTCAACAATGAAATATTGAATGGTGATTCATTATTCAAAAATGAAAAAAATGATCAGTCCGGTATTGAAAAATTTAATGATGATACATTAAAAACAGAATCATCAGTAAATAATATTCAAGAAAATAATTTTGAAAGAAGTGAATTTGAATCCACAACAAATTACAAAATAAACGCTGCGCTTAATTCCGAAGAAAACATCCTATCAGTCGAACAATTAATAATTTGGGAAGATAATTCCAAATTTCCCACAAACGAAATTTATTTCTCACTGAATGCAAATTCATTAGCAAATGATAAAACCGGTTTCCTAAAAGAAAGCGGAATAAAATTGAATCCAGAAAACCGTTCAAAATTTTTGATAAAGGAATTTTTTATTGAAGGGAAAACTTCAGAGCTGATTTATGAGAACGGGAAAAATAAATTTGACAGTACAATTGCAAAAATAATTCTTCCTGTTGAAATGCAAAAAGAAAATCATATCGAAATAAAAATTAAATACGATCTGAAAATTCCGAGATCAACAAAACTTTTCGGATATTCTGCAAACAAGGATTTTTATTTTTTTGATGAATGGTTTCCGAAAGTCTGCTTTTATGCAAATGGAAAATGGATAAATCAAAATTTCAATTCATCAGGAAATTCATTTTCAAATTTTGCAAATTACTCCGTAAATTTGAGCGTCCCTGAAAAGTTTAAAATTGCAGCAACAGGAAATTTACTCTCTAAAAAAGTAAAACAGGGAAGAGTGATTTATACTTTTAATGAAAATAAAATTTCGAACTTTACCTGGCTTGCATCCGAAAATTTAATTGAACATTCATTCAATTATAAAAATAAAAATTCTGCAGGTGTAAAAATTAATATTTTCATTTTACCTGACCGCGAAAAATATTTTGAAAGATACAGATCCGCATTGATAAACGGTTTGAATTATTTTGAAAATAATATCGGGAAATTTCCTTATAAAACTTTAACATTATCAGACCTTCCGAAAACTAATAATGTATCTTTAAAAGCCATATCAAATTTGATCACGGTAAATGCGGAATTGTTTTCTCCAATCGAAACACATAATCCGGAAAAGACAATTTTAAATAATCTTGCAAAAATTTATTTCGGCAGTGTGATAAAGATCAATCCATTTTTAGATGGATGGCTGAGTGAAGGAATTTCATCATTTGTTGCTGAAAAGATTTTAATTGAGAATTACGGAAATTCATTTTTGGATTTTAAACTTTTTGGGCATTATCCCATATTCGGTTTGAATTTAATTTCGTACAATGAAATACCGCTTGTCTATTCTCTCGAAAAATATAAAATTCCAGAAGGCGCGAAAATGTTGCAGCCGTATTATAAAGATCCGGCGATCTCAATTTCGGAAAGTTTAGATGATTTTCATGAGAGTGAAATTTATTTTATTCAATCTTCAGCAAAGCCACAGTTAATGCTGCATTCACTTGAAAGATATTTGGGGAAAGATATTTTTATTAAAATTCTGAAAAATTATTTTGATGATTTCAAATTTGAAAATCCCGGTGCAAATGATTTTTGGAATATTGCTGAAAAAACAAGCGGACAAAATTTGGATTGGTTCATTATAAATTTTTATGAAAGTGCTTTTACCTTTGATTACAAAATTGAACACGTTAAGAATGTAAACATTGATGAATATGAAGTTTCAGTAAAACGTTCCGGCGCGGGATTTTTCAAAAATGAAATTGTTTTTTACACTGATAAAGATACGTTGAAGCAATTTTGGAATGATGATGAAAATCGTAAAAAGTTTTATTTCAAAACTAAGAATATAGCTTTGGGCGCGGAAGTTGATCCTTTTAGAAAAAATTTGCTGGACGTAAATTTTGCAAATAATTCATATATAATTGATAAACATTACGGCGGAAGTTTAAGTTTTTCGGCACGCTGGTTTTTTTGGATCCAAAATCTTTTTCTGATAATGGGAAGCATTGCATGAAAAACTTTAAAGATATTCTTCAAAGCGGATTCAGATTAATTTATGATAACGTAAAATTCCTTTGGCTTTTTTGGGGAACAAATCTTGCGTTTTCGTTCGTGCTTTCATTGCCGCTTTATTATATTTTAAGCGATAATCTTTTGCACTCTAATTTAAGTAAAAAAGTTATTTATGAATTTGATTACATTTGGTTCTTGCAATTCAAGCAAATTTACGCAACAAATATTTCGCAAATTCCGTATTTGATTTACGGACTTGCGGGAATTTACATTTTGATTCAGAATTTTTATGTAGGCGGATTGCTTTCGGTTTTCCATAACAATAAAAAAAATTATTACGTTGATTTTTTTTACGGCGGAGTAAAATACTGGTATCGTTTTGCAAAAGTGCTTTTACTTTCAATTATATTTTACGCGATCGCATTTATATTGAATGATCTGTTAGGTGATGTTTTAATTTACGCTTTCGCAAATAAAGAAAATGCAGCGCTTGAATTTATCTTACGCGCAATCCGTTATATACTGCTTATCTTTTTTATCGGAATTGTAAGTATAATGTCAGATTATATAAAAGTTGCGATTGCGGTAAAAGACAATAATGATATTTATAACGAAATAATTTTTACGATCAAATTTTTAAAAGAAAACTTTAGCAAGGCTTTTGGTGTTTTTATTTTTGTATCTTTGCTTGGTGCTTTCGGAGCGGTAGTTTACAATGTGATTGATAACATTGTTCCGAAATCAACTTATTTTTATTTTCTGTTTGCATTTATAATACAGCAGTTATTAATTTTATTCAGATTGATAGTACGAATGCTTTTCAGTGCAACAGAAATTACACTTTATAAAGATATAAACGCACCGATTATATTTGCTAGTGTTGAGGAAATTCATCAAGGAGTATAAAATAAAATGTCAATTTTGCCAATTACAATTTACGGCGATAAAATTTTAAGAAAAAAAGTTCAGCCGGTAAAAGATATAGATTCACAAACCATTGCTGAAATTAAAAGTATGTTCGATACTATGCGAAATGCAAACGGAATAGGACTTGCAGCAAATCAAGTTGGAATTGATAAAGCTTTTTTTGTGATCGATGTTTCTCCGGTTGAAGGCCTTGAAAAAATTAAACCGGTTGTAATGATAAATCCCAAAATAGTTGCGCGCTCTGAAGAATTGGATGAAATGGAAGAAGGATGTTTGAGTCTTCCGAATTTGCGCGCCGATGTTGTTCGTCCGGCAATGATCCAAATTAAATTTTTCGATACGAATATGAAAGAGCATTCAATTGAAGCAGATGATCTTTTTGCACGCGTAATTCAGCATGAATACGATCATCTTAAAGGAACTTTTTTTACAGATAGATTAGAAGAAAGATTAAAAAAATCGGTTAAAAAAGATTTGATTGAAATTAAGAATAGAAAAGTGGATGTAGATTATCCGATCACTGAAAAAGAAATTTAAAGATTCAAAGATTAAAAGATTGCTGTCATTACGAGTCCCGATTAAATCGGAACGAAGCAACCTCTGTTTTTTGTCATTGCGATCCAAATAATTATCGGGACAATTTTATCGGTACAACGAAGCACTCTAAAAAATACATAGATTCCTTCACTCATCCCGATTAAATCGGGATTTGTTCGGAATGACAAAGCAGAAAAATTAATTAAAAAATTAAATTTCAAAAAAGAATACAGTAAAATTCAAAAATCCGCAAAGTGAAAATATGAAAATAGTATTTATGGGAACTCCCGGATTTGCAATTCCATCTTTAAAAATTTTGCACGAAAGCAAACACGAAATTTGCGCAGTTGTTACAACTCCCGATAAAGAGCGCGGCAGAGGACAAAAAATTACTTTTACTCCAGTAAAACAATTTGCAGTAGAAAATAATTTGCCCGTGCTTCAACCGGAAAATCTGCGTGATGAAAATTTCATTTCTGAACTGAAAAAATTTGATGCTGATATTTTTGTGATCGTAGCATTCAGGATTTTGCCGAAAGAAGTTTACACAATTCCAAAATCAGGGTCTTTTAATTTACACGGTTCGCTTTTACCTAAATATCGCGGTGCCGCTCCGATTCAATGGTCAATAATTAAAGGTGAAAAAGAAACAGGCGTAACAACTTTTTTTCTTCAGGAGAAAGTTGATACCGGGAATATTATTCTTCAAAAGAAAATGAAAATTGAAGATGATGATAATTTAGGAACCATTCACGATAAAATGAGTTTGATTGGAGCCGATGCAGTTTTGGAAACAGTAAATTTGATCGAATCCGGAAATTTTAAATTTTCCGAACAGGATAATTCGCTAGCAACTCCCGCTCCAAAAATCACAAAAGAAAATTCAAAAATAAATTGGGAAAAATCCGCTGAAGAAATTCATAATCTCGTTCGCGGACTTTCCCCATATCCATGCGCATATTTCGTTCATAATGAAAAATCATATAAAGTTTTTAAAACAAAAATTGTAGAATCAAATTCAGCTCCCGGTGAAATCCTGCAAAATAAAAAAGAAGTAATTTTCGGCTGCGGAAAAAATTCAATTTCAATATTAGAACTTCAGCCGGAAGGCAGAAAAAAAATGACGATAGAAGAATTTTTGCGCGGCTACAAATTTTAATTACGAATTACAAATTACGAATTACGAAAAATTCAAAATCAATTTTTCGATTTTTTTTGATTCAAAATTTGATCAATATTTTTCAATTTTAAAGTTTGAATGGCATTTTTTCTAAAATATATAATTCCCTGTTTATGAATTACTTTAAATTAGTTTGTAAAATTTCAAAATCACTTTTCTAATTTTAAAAATCACGCCTTAAA
>CBDUBH010000136.1:0-6067 GCA_965365345.1 uncultured Melioribacteraceae bacterium | reverse complement strand
CCTCTTCCCTGTTCACCTGCTCTTGCAGCTTCAATGGCAGCATTCAAAGCAAGTAAGTTTGTTTGATCAGCAATGTCATCAATCACTTGTGTAATTTCGCCGATCTGATCTGTTTTCTTTACAAGTGAGGTAATGATTACGCCTGTTTTTTCGGTGGAAGCAACTATTTTATCAATTCCTTTTTGAGTTTCCTGAACTTTAAGTGTGCCTTTTTTTGCATTTTCACTTGAAAGTTTTGAAGTTTCTGCTGCAACATTTGCATTTTTATTGCTATCCAAAATTGCTGAGGTCATTTCTTCAACAGAGCCGGCAACTTCCGATGCCTGATGAGATTGCTCTTGCGCGCCTGCTGCCATTTCTTCGGCACTTGATGAAATTTCATTTGAAGAACTTGCAACGGCAGATGCACTATTTGCAACTTCAGCCAAAGCCTCGCTTAATGAAGTTCCAACAAGATTTACATTATTCTTGATTAATTCGTAATCGCCTCTGTATTCGCCGGTAATTCTTTTTGTAAAATCACCTTGAGCCATAACAGAAAGCACTTCCGCAGCTTCATTAATAGGTGCAACAATTGCATCCAGAATTGAATTGAAACCTTCCAATAATTTTTTCCATTCACCGGAAAATTTAGAAACATCACCGCGTAAATCAAGTTTACCTTCACGGTTTGCATTTATTAATTTATCGGCTTCATCCAAAAGCGATTCAATAATTTCAACTTCTTTATTAAATGCAAAAGCTAAATTATCATTATCTGATGCAGGTTCAACTTTGGTCATTTCTCCGGCTGCAATTTTTTCGGCTGCTTTTACTCTATCCTGTTGAGATTTTTGCAATTTTATAAACTGCTCTGTCAATTCACCGAATTCATCAGTGGCTGTATTTTCAATTGCAATAGTAAAATTACCTTGAGAAAATGCATTAACAATTTCTTTGAATTTATTTATCGGTTTTGTTAAAGCGGGAGCCAAATAGAAAAGACAGAAAAGAAAAATCACCGTTCCGATCAATGCACCGATTATAGTCAATAAAATTGCACTATCAGCTGTTTGCTCAACTGATGCATCCAGACTTTCCGCTTTAATTTTTAATATTTTTTCAACTTCTTCAAAATTTTGGGTAAGTTTTTGCCCTACTTCTTCTCCCGATGTAGTTGCAATATCGGCAGCCATTTCATAATCTTGCATAATGGAGGCGCTAATAATAGCATCAACCACCAAACCTTTATATTCGCTCCAGGTTGATTTTACTTCATTTAATTTTGTTAAAATTTCTTCATCAAGATTTGATTTAAGAAGTGTATCAAGCGAAACATCAATAGTAGTTTTATATTCGCTAACTATTTTTACATTTTCCGAAAATTTGCCTGCAAATCCCGGAATTGAAAATTGCATCATCAAAAATTGTGTTTTTTGATAATTCGAAAGTATTTGATTTATTTCATTTTGAGGTGCAATATAATCTTCGAAAATTTCGTCTTTTGTACTTGCCATTCTGCTTAACTGAATAAATCCAATAGCCACAATTAAAGTGGCAACAATTGCAAGCGCAGTATAACCGGCTTGAATTTTATAGACGAATTTTAGATTCTTAAAAAAAGACATAATGTTCTCCCGATAGAACTTTTAATTTTCCTTTCACATTTACTTCATTTTAAAAACAACGGACAAAGACATTTTCACTTTTACGGCAGAACCCGCATTTTTTCCCGGGTTAAATTTCAATCCTTTGATGGCATTTACAGCTGCTTCATCGCAACCGCCTCCAATTCCTTTGATAACTTTTACATCATCAACGGATCCGGATTCATTTACATAAATCAGAACATAAACTTTTCCTTCAATTCCCAATCTTTTGGCAACTTCCGGATAAGTAACTTTTTTGTAAATTTCCTCTAAACCACCAACGGGTTCAGGCATAACTTCAGCGAAGGGAAGATAAGGATCTTCTTCGTAAACCATTATATTAGAAGCAGTTAATCCTTGTCCGGCATTTACTGTTGAAGCTGTTATTATAAAAACAGCAAAAATCCCCATAATAGCTGTATAGAATCGACGCATGGGTAAAAATCTCCCTTTTAAATTTTTTGTTGTATTTCACTAATACATTATCGGAATTAATGGATTTTTTTTTACCCTAAAAAGTAAAAAAGATAAAATATTTTTTCGAAAATGATTTTTATTTTCAAGTTGATAAATCTTTTTCGAAATTATTGAGATTTTGAAGCAAAATGCAGAATTTGAGCGGACTTAAAATTTAATTGAAATGACTTTTCATTCTATAAAATGCTTTTGGATTTATAAAAGTCGTTGTGGAAAATTATGTTTTTGAGTTTGCGAGGAAATTTTCAAAAGGAGAAGTTTTAAAATGATATAAAATCCGGAATAAATTATATTTTATTGAATTCCGGAATAGTATTTTTTCAAGTCTCAAAAGATATAAAATTATTTCTTTTTACCGGTTTTGAAATTGAATTAAAGAAAATATCCTGGAAAAATAATATTACTTTACGGAGTAATTTTAATTATCCATGTTCATTGAGAAACATATCAACATTTATAGTTGATGCGTTTCTCAATCATAATATGATATTATTTTAGCTTAATTTAAAAACAATAGAAAGTGAAAGTTTAACTTTTACTGCCACACCACCGTTTTTTGCCGGAGAAAACTTTAACTCTTTAATTGCTTTAACAGCTGCTTCATCACAACCGCCGCCAATTCCTTTTATGACTTTTACATCATCAACAACTCCGGATTCATTTACGTAAACCAATAAATAAACTTTTCCCTGTTTGCCCATTCTTTTTGCAATTTCCGGGTATTCAAGTTTTTTGTAAATAATTTCCATACCGCCAACGGGTTCAGGCATTACTTCGGCAAAAGGAAGATAAGGATCTTCTTCCATTAGTATAATTGATGTGTGATCTTTAATTGTTTCGGCTTGAGTACTACTTTGTAAAAAACCGAAAACACTAAAAAATAAAATCGAAAAAGTTAGAAAGCGCATTTTGCCCTCCGGTTAAATTATATATTATTATCGGATACTTTAAAACTTTCTTTAGACATAAATGAATTTTTTTAAATAATTATTCATTTAGTTATGTAAAATTTTTATATAGTAATTTAATTTTCGGAGGTTTCGTAGAAACTGATAGTAAATTTTGATCCTTTACCTTTAGTGCTTTCTACTGAAATTGTGGCATGATTTAAACTTAAAAATTCTTTAGTTAGTGCAAGTCCGAGTCCGTTTCCGTCATAACGGCGGTTATAACCGACTTCTTCCTGTGAAAATGGCTTGAACAAATTATTCATGTAATCTTTTGAAATTCCCACGCCCGTATCGGAAACATCAACAACCGTTGCTCCATCGGATTCGTAAATTGTAATTTCAATTTTTCCGTTATCGGTGAATTTAACAGCGTTATCAATTAAATGCTTAAATGATTTTGCTATTGTATATGAGTCCGCATAAATAGTTGGATCAGCAATTTTTTGCGTAAAAATAAATTCGATATTTTTTTCTGACGCAAGAGTTGAATATTCTTTTACGATCATATCTATAATTTCATAAAGATTAACTTTGCTTTTTGAAGTATAGAAATTGCCGATCTGAATGCTCGACATTGCAAGAATATCTTCAATTGTTCTGTGCAATCTTGAAGAAGATCTATTAATTGAATCGAAAAATACTGCAAGATCGGTAATTCCGCGAGTTATTAATTCTTCTTCCATTAATGACATAAATCCTAAAATTGACGTAAGCGGAGTTCTGATTTCGTGAGACATTTGATTTAAAAATGCGGTTTTAAGATTATCCGATTCTTCCGCTTTATCCAAAGCCCTGCGCAGCAATTCCTCGTTCTGTTTTTTTTCCGTTACATCCCGTTGAATTGAAATATAGCCGGCGGTTCTGTTTTTTTCATCAAAATACGGACTTATACTCGCTTCAATTGTAACCAATCTTTCATCTTTTGTTCTATTGATAAATTCCGTATTAAAGATTTTTCCGCTTTTTAACGATTGCCACATTTGTTCGTAAATTTCCGGACTTGTATAACCGCTTTTTAAAAAGCTCGGATTTTTACCTAAAACTTCATTTTGATGATAATTGTAAAAATTTTCAAATTGAGAGTTTACGTAATTTATTATGCCGTTTTTATCGGTCATAAAAATTATTTCGTGCGAGTGCTGAATCGCCTGTTTAAAACGATTATTTTCCTCTTCAAGAATTTTTTTTGAGGTTATATCGTTTGCCGAAATTATGATTGCTTTCGGTTTTCCGTTTTCACCTTTTAAAAGTTTTGCTTTTGCAATTAGAATTATTTTTTTACCGGATTTATTCTTTTCTACAATTTCGCCGTGCCAATTTCCAAATTTAACAACTTCTTTAAGAATATCTTTTGTGGCGGTTAAATTAGGATCATTAAAAGAAAGAATGTCAACTTTTTTCCCGATGAGTTCATTTTTGCCGAAACGATGCAGCATTTCCTGTGCCTCGTTAACAAAAATAATTTCGCCTTCAAGATTAAGCACCATTAACGGCGCCATTAAATTTTCAATTGCATCATAAAGAAGATGAGGATCATCTTCCAAAGCTTGATTTTGTTTTTGCTTGTATTGAATTGCCTGCTTTAAGGCATTTTCGATGTGATTTTTATCAAGTATTTCTATGGTTTGATCAGATGAATCTAATTTAAGAAAATTATTGATGATCTTTGAATTTCCGTTTCCGTAAAAAATAACCGGGATTTTTACATTTCCGGCAACAGAAATTATTTTATTCAACTTATTAATTAAATTTTCAGTTGTAACGCTGCTTGCTGCGGATACAAAAATTACATCAGCAGAAATCCCATCAATCTCAAGCTCAGCAATTTCGGATATCTTGTATTCTCTCTGAATTTCAACAAGACCCGCCAGATTATTTTTTATTATAATGCTGCAATTATCATTATCCGAAATCAATAACAACTGAATTTTCTGCATTCAAATACCAAATAAGTTAAATAACTTCTGCATCCTTACGATCTTTCAAAAGAAAAAAATATAATTAATTATCGAGATAATACTTTAAATCTTTAATATCTATAAAGATTATCTTTTAAATTAATCTTTCTTATAAATCAATCGTAAATTTAATACTTTTAACTTCATTTACAAAAAAAAGATACCGGATTATTCCACTTTTTTTGTAACTTCAATTCCAAGTTGTTCCATACGATAGCGAAGTTTTGAGCGTGAAAGTCCTAACACTTTTGCCGCTTTTACCTGGTTTCCTCTTGTAATTTCAAGCGTTTTCAAAATTAATGAGCGCAGAACCACATCAATAGAAATGCCTTTTGTAGGGATTTTAAGTTCAAATTTATCTTCATTTGCGGGAATAAAACTTTCTGATTTTACCGATGGCAAAAAATTAAAATGATGTATTTTTAATTCATCATCTTCAAGCATTAAAATTGCGCGTTCAATTGTGTTTCGAAGTTCGCGAACGTTGCCTTTCCAGTGTTGAGTTTGCAAAAATTCCAGCGCTTCGGGATCCATTCCCTTAACTTTTTTATTAAATTTTATCGAAAATTCATTTATAAAAGAATAAACTAAAATCGGAATGTCTTCTTTTCTTTCTCTAAGCGGCGGAACTATTACTCTTGCAACATTTAATCTATAATAAAGATCTTCCCTGAAATTACCTTTTTCGGCTTCGGTCTGCAGATTTCTGTTAGTTGCGGCAATTACGCGAACGTCAACTTTAATTTCTTTTTCGCCGCCCAATCTGTAAAAAGTTTTTTCCTGAAGTACGCGCAAAAGTTTCACTTGAAGATCGAGAGAAAGTTCACCGATTTCATCAAGTAAAATCGTGCCGCCATCGGCAAGTTCAAATTTTCCTAATTTCGTTTTTTGCGCAGCGCCGGTAAACGCGCCTTTTTCGTGTCCGAATAATTCACTTTCAGCTAATTCCTTCGGAATAGCCGCACAGTTTATTGTTATAAATGCCGATGTTTTTCTCGGACTGTTTTGATGAATGAATTTCGCAAAAACTTCTTTCCCTACTCCGCTTTCACCT
>CBDUBH010000135.1:0-6206 GCA_965365345.1 uncultured Melioribacteraceae bacterium | reverse complement strand
TGAAGATCCTGAATTTGCAACTTTAACTTATGGTGCTGATCAAAAAACTTTCCACAGAACAAAAAGAATTTTTGAATTGAAGTCTTCAGTTCAGGAAGGAAATTTTTACAGAAAAACTTATGTAAGATCTTGGGACACAATAAATCAGTTTTTTGGTCATCATCATGCAATCGTAAATGTTTATCCAAAACATATATTATTTGATGATGCGGCTCCTGTTGAATCAAGCACCTGGGGAATTCCCTACTTTGTAAAATAAAAAATTAAAAAGGAGTTCTTTAAACAAAGAACTCCTTTGCTTATTGCTAAATTAAATAAAGCAAAGTAAATTTAATACATGAAAAACCTATTTAAATATTTCATAATCATACTTTTCTCTCTCGCAATTTATTCATGCGAAAGTCCCGTTCCAACCGAAATAATTTCGGACGATAATGATATTTCTCAAATTGAAGTGGAAGGAATTTCACCAAATTCGGATAATATCACATATTCAATGGGTTATGATTCAACCGGATCAATTTCATTTTCAGATGAATTAGGTTCAATAATAAGATTAGGAAATTCTAAAGTAACTTATGAAAGCTCAACTTCGGATTTAAGCATAGCGCAGGCAATGTTTTTCGACAGGACAAAACCGGTAAGATCATCAGGAAAAATTGTTGCTTTCCACACAAAAACTTTAGGCGATGTTTATTTTAATAATATAAAAGCTTCTGTTGCTCCTTTAACCATAAAATTGAAAAAAGGAAAATCTCAAATTGATTCACTAATTGGAAATATTTATGTGATCAATTCAAAAGATTCTAAAATTTTCGGAAGCGGATCAACCGTAAATTTCAAATTGGTTATGGCTGATAATAAAGAAATTTCGTATGACATTCCCGTTCCAAACGAAATGACCGCAAAAGTGGAAATCATTAAAAAAGAGAAAAAAGGCAAAAAAGAATTTGAATTTCAATTGGATTGGAACGGAAAATCAAACTCCGAAAAGATCGAAGTGATTATCGGAGGGGTTATAAAAGGGCGTAAAGATGTTGCGCCCTATTTAAAATTGAAATTAAAAGATAACGGAAAAACAAAAGTTCCATACGGATTATTGAAAAATTTTCCGTTTGAAAAACATGATAAACTGGTTTTTACATTCATAAGGAAAAAAGAAAGAAAGCAAGGAGTATCGAATCTTATCGGTCAATCTGGAATTGATGCGCAAAGTTTGCATTCGGTTATATCGGATCTTCCAAATTAAATATTTAATTTTTACCGGGTTATTTTTTCTTATTCACAGTAATTTGTTTTCGCAAAGTTCATTTAATTTTTTAACTCCTTTGCAGAACGAACAAAATTCAAAGTTCAATTTAAGCGGATTTGAAAACAATCCGGCAAACCGTTCCGGTATAAAAGATTGGGAATTTTCACTTATCTACGGCGGCGAGTTTCAAAATCGCTATACGGGAAATCTCTATTCAATTTCAATTGTAAAATCAGTTAACAAACACAATTTCAAATTCAGATATACTCCGGGTCATAAAAAAGATTTCATTTTTTCATCGGGTATAAGTTTGATAAATGAAGAATTAAATTCCGTTTTGCGCTCATCAATTGGTTACGAAGAAAATTTCGGATTTGGATATTCGTACAATTTTTCACAAAAATTAAGCGCCGGATTTAATTTACGCCACTTCAACCAAAAATTCGTTACCGATAATTTAATTACAACTTTTACCGATTCAACAACTTTAGTAAGTACCGAAACAATAACTGAAACTTACGGAAATCTTACCGGAAGCATTGGCGCTGATTATTCCGTAAATAAAAATTTGAAAGTGAATCTTTCTTACATTAATCTTTTTTCGGGTGATGATTCGCTTTCAGATGAAATTAAGGATTACCGTTTGAGATTTGAAAAATTAATTCAAGCAGGAGTAAATTTTAATTTCATGCGAAATTTTTCAACGCATTTTATTTATCAATCAAATTCATCTTTTGAATTCGGCAGCAACTTTTCATTCAGCATATTCGGAAATGATTTGAGCATCGGAATTTCAGCTTTTCACGATAAATATCAAACTCCTTATATTGCGGGAATTTTGCCGGCAATTAATTATTCAACCGGAATTTTCAGTTTTTCGTTAGGCGCGGTAAAATATTTTTCCGAAAGGAAAAATTCTTATTCATCAAATTATTTCGAAGAAAATCCCGTTTACGATATTATGAATAACCGTTTCAGTAACGATAAAATTTTTGCCGGTGTTAATTTTGCGCTGAATACTTTTCCTGAGCAAAAAGTAAAATTCATTGATGTTCAAATTCTTCAAAATATTTTTCCTTCGCTTACTGATTTTTATATTGATAATCCTTTTGCAAAAGCGAAAGTTATAAATTTAAGCGATAAGCCGGTAACCGTAAAACCATTAAGCAAAATTGAAGATCTTAATCATAATGAAATTCAATCTCCGGTAATTTCTATTGCGCCGAAAGATACGGCGGAAGTTTTATTTTACACGGTTGTAAATCAAAATGATAATTCCAAAATGAAAATTGTTCAGGCAGAATTTTATCTTCAAACTTTGAGCGGAAAAAACGATGATAATTTTAAAATGCCGGTTTTGATAAATGATAAAAACAGCTGGAACGGAATTGTAAAAGATCTGAAATATTTTGTTGAGCGCGATATAAATTTTTCATCGGAATTTGCAAAAAGAAATATCAGCGAAAATAAAACCGGACTTGATGTTTTACCCGGTAATTTAAAAAGATTTGAAACCATAAAAATTCTTTTTAATGAATTTATTAATAAATTGAGTTATGTTTCTGATCCGCGCGCTTCGGTTGATAAAGTTCAATTCCCTTCCGAAACATTTAATTTAAAAGGCGGCGATTGTGATGATCTAAGCGTTGCATTTGCTTCGGTTTTGGAAAGTGTAGGAATTGAAACTGCGTTTGTAGATTTTCAAAATGATTCGACAATAAATCATGTAAATCTTTTGATAAATTTGGAAATTACTCCTGCAGAAGCTAATTTAATAACCGGAAATGATAAAAAGTTTTTCGTTCGTAAAAATTCAGCCGGAAAAGATGAGCTTTGGATTCCGCTTGAAATAACTTCGCTTACAAATTTTGAAACTGCATGGGAAATTGCTGCAGATAAATTTCAAAATGAAGCGATTGATAATTTAGGATTGGCAAAAGGCAAAGTTCATATTGTAGATGTGTTTTATTAAATGGAAAATGAGAAATTAGAAATGTAAAAAGAATAATTATTTTGTAGATATTTTGAGTTTAATAATTATTTTTCATTTTTAGGTTTTGAAATAAATAATTACATTCAGGGAAAAGTTCAGATGAAAATTATTTTTATATTTTTGTTAATATTTTCTGCAAACTTTTTTGCACAGGAATTTACGGTTGAAAAGATCACCGGAAAAGTTCAAGCGTTAAAAGGCACTTCAGAAAAATGGCTGAACGTAAAAACCGGCGATAAATTAAACGGAAACGATTTAATTTCAACCGAAGAAAATTCTTCCGTTCAGTTAAGCCGTGAAGGAAAATATTTTCTTCTAAGAAATAATTCAGCTTTGGGTTTACACTCGATAAAAAATATTTCCATCAATGAATTACTTTTGGCTTTAACTTTGGAAGAAGTACGAAACGTCCCGAAAAATTCAAATCCAAAAATGCATAGTACCGCAGCTTACGGCGCTGAAGTTTCAGCTAAAAACGAAGCCGCTGCAATTCCTTCTAAAATAGGAATGAAAAGAATTAACGGCGCAAAACAATTAGCAGAAAGCGGTTACGCTGAATCTGCAATTCTTTTTGCAAAAGAAACTTTTAGAAAATATCCTGAAACTGCTGCTTCGGCGCAGGATAGAATTTACTTTGCGAAATTGCTGGAATCATTAAACTTATTTGAAGAAGCACTTTCAGAATATTCAAAAATAAAATCACTTAATTTGAATCGTGAAGAAAAAGAATTTGTAAAAGGTAAATTGGAACAGCTGACCTTAAAATCAGGCAAGTAATTTTTACATTCAACATCCCCTTATCTAAGCAGAAGCGTGATAATTAAATGTCATACTTCTGCTTTCTTTTTTGAAATTTCCTCTTAAATATTCATTTATAATTTTTACGCTTAATTTTATTTGTTGATTTTTAGCATTTTTTTAGATTACTATAATAAGAATATTTAATCAACCGGAATATGAAAAGCACAAATAAAAATAAAATGAATGAAAGTTTTTCGGAAAAACTTTTTAAAAAGAGGCATACTCCGCATTATAAATTGCCTGATAAATCTGAAGTTCAGAAATTTGCAGAGGAGCTTTTAGATATATTATTTCCGCACTTCGGCAATAAAGTTTTTTTTTCGCCGGAAGAAATTGATGCGGAATTAGTTTTGGTGAAGAATAGAATTTTGCGGATCTTAACTCCGTATCAAAATATGATAAAGCTTCCGGTTGAAGATGTTCGCGAAATTTTTTGCGATAAAGTGGATGAGATTTACGAAAGTTTAATGCTCGATGCCGAAGCAATAACAAAAGGAGATCCTGCAGCCGAAAATATTGATGAAGTTATAATGGCTTATCCCGGATTTTACGCAATTGCAATTTACAGAATTGCGCATGAATTTTACAATCTAGGTGTGCCGATATTTCCGCGAGTGCTTTCAGAATATGCGCATCAATTAACCGGAATTGATATTCATCCCGGAGCCGAAATCGGAAGATCATTTTGCATTGATCATGGAACCGGACTTGTAATTGGAGAAACTACAACAATCGGCGATAACGTAAAAATTTATCAAGGCGTAACTTTGGGTGCGTTAAGTGTAAATAAAAATCTGGCAAAATCTAAAAGACATCCTACAATTGAAAACGATACTGTAATTTATTCGGGAGCAACAATTTTGGGCGGTGAAACTGTTGTTGGTCATCATAGTATAATTGGTGGAAATGTTTGGCTTACAGAAAGCGTACCACCCTATTCAATAGTTTATCATAAAAGCGAAATAAAAGTGCGCAGCGCTTTTCCGAGTGAAGATGAAACGATAAATTTTATAATTTAGAAAGAAGGTTGAAATGAAAGCGAATAATATTTTAGAAACGATCGGAAACACGCCTCACGTAAAAATAAATAATTTGTTTGGCAATAAACACGAAGTCTGGTACAAATTGGAAAAAGCGAATCCGGGCGGAAGCATAAAGGATAGAATTGCTTTGGCAATGATCGAAGAAGCGGAAAAGCAAGGAAAGATAAATAAAGATACAACGATAATTGAACCAACTTCCGGAAATACAGGAATTGGCTTAGCGATGGTTTGCGCTGTAAAAAAGTATAAATTGATTTTAGTAATGCCTGAATCCATGTCAATCGAAAGAAGAAAATTGATGTCAGCTTACGGCGCACAATTTGAACTTACTCCACGCGAAAAAGGAATGAAAGGCGCAATTGAAAGAGCAAAACAAATGCTGGATGAAGTTGAAAACTCCTGGATGCCGATGCAATTTGATAATGCAGCAAATGTAAAAATTCACCGCGATTCAACCGCACAGGAAATTTTAAAAGATTTTCCTGATGGAATTGATTATCTGATAACAGGAGTTGGAACCGGCGGACATATAACCGCATGCGCCGAAGTTCTAAAAAAGAAATTTAAAAATTTAAAAGTGTATGCAGTTGAACCTGCACAATCCCCTGTAATCAGCGGCGGCGCGCCGGGTCCGCATCCGATTCAAGGTTTGGGCGCAGGATTTATTCCGAGCATTTTAAATACAGAATTACTTGACGGAACAATTCAAATAACAAAAGAAGAAGCTTTTCAATACACAATTATGGCAGGGAAAGAAGAAGGAATTTTTGTTGGAATTTCATCCGGAGCCGCATTGGCAGCGGTTGCAAAAAAACTTCCCGAAATTGAAGAAGGGAAAAAAATTCTTGCTTTCTGCTATGATACGGGCGAAAGATACCTTTCAATTGAAGGATTATTCTAATTACAAATTAGAATTTTTATAAGGGAATTTCAAAAGTGAAATTCCCTTTTATTTTAATTATGATATTTTTTTAAATTTCATTTTTAAAAATATTTTGTTTACAATTTTTACATTCCAAAAATTTTTGAGTCATATTAATTTTTAAATTAAACTATATTGACATAATAAAAATCCGGAACCACCATGAAAAAAATATTATTATTTGTTCTGATAATT
>CBDUBH010000134.1:0-6492 GCA_965365345.1 uncultured Melioribacteraceae bacterium | reverse complement strand
GTAACATATTTCAAAGAAAAAATTTTAAAATAAAATTAATTATATAGAACTTTATTTAACTTTTTTAAGTTACATAATCTTGGAAATATTGAAACTTGCTGTAATTCAAAAAAAATATATGACCTTCACGAAACCCCTGTAAAATAAGGGTGAAATGAAGATCGGGAAAAAATGAAATAAAGGAAAAATATTTTTTATAAAATTTTAAAAATTTATTTTGCTAATTAATTTTTTTTTATATTTTTTAGCAAATATGGATAAAAAATATTAATATTTTTTATAAAACTGTTTCAATGTTTTTAGAAATTTTTATATTGAATTAAGTGAGTGTTTTTGCACAAATTAAACACTAAAGTTTTAACATTTGCAGGAGTTATTATCAACGCTGATTTTAACAACATTCGCTTGAATGTTGCACTTACATATAATCAAAAACCTGAAGCAGAATCTTCACAAGAAATTCTTTCTTCAAATGAAATTCTATCCTCTTTACAAAACCCGGCTTTAACTGAAACACAAAAGTTTAATGATGTTTATGCCGAGTGGGATTCATTTGAAACTATTGATGCCGTAAGAAATGCTCTTGAAAAATCTCATAACGTAATTATGATCGAAGCTGATGAATTTGCTTTCGAAAAATTCAAACAGCACAAAAATCAAATTGATATTGTTTTTAATATTGCCGAAGGCTTAAACGGAATTAGCCGTGAAGCGCAAATTCCCGCAATGCTTGATATGCTTAAAATTCCATATACGGGAAGCGATCCTTTAACTTTGGCTACTTGTCTTGATAAATCCAGAACGAAAGAAATTTTGCTTTACAACAAAATTAAAACGGCGAAATTTTTTGTAGCTGAAAATGTTGATGATCTTTCAAATTTCAAATTGAAGTTTCCTGTAATAATAAAGCCTGTTGCAGAAGGTTCAAGCAAAGGAATTTTTAATTCATCGTTTGTAACAAATAAAAAAGATTTATTTAGCGCGGTTGAAAATTATATTTCAAATTACAATCAGCCGGCTTTGATAGAAGAATATTTACCCGGACGCGAATTTACAGTAGCAATTTTAGGCAATGATGAAAATGCAGTTGCATTGCCGGTAGTTGAAATCAATTTTGATGAATTGCCTGAAGATACTGTTCCGATTTATTCTTTCGAAGCAAAATGGATCTTTGATACGCGCGAAAATCCACTTGATATATTTTCTTGTCCGGCAAATATTTCAGCTGAACTTGAAAATAAAATTAAAGAAGTTGCTTTGCGTACGTACAAAGTTTTGCGCTGTAAAGATTGGAGCAGAATTGATATTCGCTTAGATCAAAACGGTGAACCGAACATAATTGAAATAAATCCTTTGCCGGGAATACTTCCAAATCCTGAAGACAATTCATGTTTCCCGAAAGCAGCGCGCGCATACGGATTAAGTTATGATGAAATGTTAAACAAAGTTTTGTTAGCATCGGCAAAAAGACACAAATTAATTTGAAAGAATAAAATGAAAAGCAAAGAAAAAATATTGATTTGCTACAACAATCCGGTTTTGGTTTACGAAAATTATATCGGCAAAAAATTTCACGATAGCAGTGAAAATGTTGATTCATCCGAAACCGCAACACTTCTTTGCGTTGAAGAAATTAAAAACATTCTTTCAAAAAGATTTGAAGAAGTTAAAACTTTAGCTTTTAATTCCGATGTTGAAAAAACAATTTCGCAAATCAGAAAAATTGATCCGGATATTATTTTCAATTTGGTTGAAGCTGTTGACGGAATTTCAAATTATGAAGCTTACGCTGCGGGAATTTTTGAATTGCTTAATATCCCATACACGGGAAACGAGCCGATAAGTTTAGCTTCATGCTTAAATAAATACAGAACAAAATTAGTTTTGGAAGCAAACGGAATTCCAACTCCGAAAAGTTTTGTTGCAGAATTAAATTCAATTATTGAAGAAGAAAAATTCAGTTTGAAATTTCCGGTGATCTTAAAATTATTGAACGAAGATGCGAGCATTGGTATTTCAGAGCTTTCCGTTGTCAATAATTTTGATGACATAAACAAAAGATTGAAATTTTTATTTAAGACCTATAAACAAAATGTTTTAATAGAAGAGTTTATAGAGGGCAGAGAATTAAATGTTGCCATTTTAGGAGATAGTGTTTTACCAATCTCCGAAATAGTTTTTAAAGGGTTACCAAAAGATTTGCCCAAAATAGTTACCTATGAAGGTAAATGGTCTCCCGAAAGTATTTACTATAAATTTACAAAACCAAACTGTCCTGCTGAAATTGATGAGCAGACAAAAAATATTGTTGAATCTGCTGCGTTAAAAGCATTCAAAATTTTGAATTGCCGGGATTATGCACGCGTTGATATTCGCTTAAGCGAAAAAAACATTCCGTATATAATCGAAGTAAATCCAAACCCTGATATTTCAAGCGATGCCGGATTTGCACGCGCGGCAAAAGCAGCAGGAATGAATTATTCTGATCTAATAAAATCAATTGCAAATTTTGCATTAACGCGGAAAATGAATGATCAGAAAGTTGAAGCGTGAAGATCGCGGACAGTTAGAAGTTATTGTAAAGAACATCAATCAATTTAACAAAGAAGAATTTGATGTTGCAATGGAGTTGATTGATGTTGCAATAAATAATCCTGAACAAAAGGATTATAACATATTTGTTTTCGAGGAAGATGAAAAAGTTTTAGGATACCACTGCACCGGCAAAAGATATTTAACTGCCGGAACTTTTGATCTTTATTGGATTGCAGTTCATCCTGAAGCTAAAGGAAAAGGAATCGGTAGTAAATTACTTATTCACGCCGAAAATTTCGTTAAAGAAAATAACGGATCTTTACTTTTAGCGGAAACTTCATCAAAAGATGATTACGATTCTACTCGAAAATTTTATGAAAATAAAAATTACAAGGTACTTGCTGAGATAAAAAATTTTTATTCAGAGAATGACCATCTGGTTATTTTCGGTAAATACTTTAACTAACAAAACATAAAGGGTTAATCAATGGAACTATGGCAACAGATGATACGCGATAGCGTTCACTCAGTTGATCAACTTGTGGAAAAGTTCAATCTTGATAAGGAAGTCGCATCGCAATTGGATAAATTCTTTCAAGCGCGAATTAATCCCTATTATTTAAGCTTAATTCGTTATCCCGGCGATCCGATTTGGCAGCAATGCGTTCCGAATCAAGTTGAGCTTGAGGATTATGATGCATTTGAAGATCCTCTAAATGAAGATGCAATGAGTCCGGTTCCAAATATTACCCACCGTTACCCTGACCGCGTTCTGTTTTTGGTAACAAGTCAATGCGGAATGTATTGCCGTTTCTGCACACGTAAGCGGAAAGTCGGTGATGCTGATAAGATTTCTATGAAAGGGCTTGAATCTGCTTTCCAATATATTGAATCTCATCCTGAGATTCGCGATGTGATACTTTCAGGCGGCGATCCTTTAATGCTTACCGATTATATGCTTGAAAAAATTTTGATTAGATTGCGTCAAATTCCGCATGTTGAAATAATAAGGCTCGGCACAAAAATGCCTTGCGTACTTCCGCAAAGAATTACGCCGAAGTTGTGCAGTATGCTAAAAAAATATCATCCGATTTATGTAAATACACATTTCAATCATCCATGGGAAATTACTCCCGAAAGTTCGAGAGCTTGTCAAATGCTTGCTGATTCCGGCTGCCCGGTTGGAAATCAGGCAGTTTTGATGAAAGGAATTAACGATAACGCCGAAACAATTTCTGAATTGATGAAGAAGCTTTTGAAGATCAGAGTTAAACCGTATTATTTATATATGGCTGATGAAACAAAAGGAGCAAATCATTTCAGGACTTCGATAAGAACCGGAATTGAAATTATGGATAAACTCCGCGGCTACACTAGCGGACTTGCAATTCCATATTTTGTAATTGATGCGCCCGGCGGCGGCGGAAAAATTCCGATTCTGCCTGAATATGTTCTGCATCACGATGATGAAAAAATCATTCTGCGAAATTACAAAGGCGAAGTTTACGTTTATCACGAAGCTAAAAATACTTCGGAAGCAATTATTAAAAAGAATGGCAACGGCAACGGTAAACATTTGAAAGAAGAAGAATTGAAACCTCAGGAATTTCCTGAAGTTGTAATTACGGAAAACTGAATCAGGTTTATTTATTGTAAAGACGGGATAATTCCCGTCTTTTATAAAAAAAACATTTGAAATTTGATGTGACCTCAATATATAGACCTTTAGTAACTTATTTTACCAACAGCATTTTTTTTACTGCTTTAAAATCATTTACTTCAATAATATAAAAGTAAATTCCGGAAGCTAAATTTTGAGCGTTAAAGTCATAAGTGTAACTTCCTTTGGAAAGATTATCATTTAGTAGCTCACCTTCCATTTCCCCTAATGAATTATAAACTCTTAATCTAACCAAACCGTCCTCTTTTAAATTAAATGATATTTTTGTATTAGGATTAAACGGATTTGGGTAGTTGTCAAATAATTTATACTCAGATATATTGACGGAGTTGGCTCCAGAGTAGTTCTTATAAAGTACTGCACCTTTTCCCATAATATGAACTGCATCTGATGGAATTGATTCTTTTAATGTGTTATCAACTGCAACCACTTTATAATAATGAGATGTATGTGCAGCTTGTTCACCCGGTTTTGGCAAATTGACAGTTAAATCGTGATACTGTTGAATAGTAGTATTTGGATTATGGTTTATTGTTGCAATTACACTATAAGGATATAGTGGATCATTATTTGACAAGGCATGATATATTTTATATTTCCCACCAACTTTAACATCTGATTCAAGATTGCTATTCCAACTTAATAATGGATGATAGGTTGAACTTGCTTCTACTTTTAGACTTTGTGGTTTAGTAGGATTAGTATTAAATGAAATAATTTTCTTATCTAATTCTGTACCTGTTGTTGATTGCGCAGTTACTTCGAGAACACCTGCTATGTGGCCATCTTGATTTAAGGTCCAAGTATAATTTGGTAAAGAAGTTGTGTTTAATGTCCAAGCGCAATTTAGCCAATATTGAGTACCAGAAAAATCCCTATTTACATACTCGTAAATACCATTCGCATGATATAACTTAATTTTCCAATTCCAGGATAAAACATGATCAGTTGAATATTCATTACCTTTTGAAAAATTAGCATTTAAATAATACTGTTTATTTATATCCAGTAAACTTGGGAATGAGTTAATGACAATAGAGCTTCCACCAATTCCGACTGTTATATTATATAATTTGAGGGAATGTTGTTCAGCATTGTATTTATCGCATGATGTTAAATAAGGAGTTAAAACAGAAGGATCATAGCTTTTATCCATAATATTTGGAGCACTTAGATTACCATCAGAATCAAAAGTGCGATAACTATGTCCCATACTAAGAACATGTCCTAATTCATGCAATAATACTGTGCCTAACATATAGGATCCAGAACTACCGTCAACTGAAGTAGTCCAAGAAAAATTACGGTTTTCAATATTGTTGAAATATACTAAAGCATTTGTAACTGGGAACCCATTCCCATCGCCTGTTACGCTACTTGATGTATATTCATATATTCTATATCCAGCAAAAATATCATCCTCTACCGGCAAAAAGGTTCTTCCAATAGCTGGATTATTTGTGTCACCGGTTTCAAATAATGCTGCATTTGTGCTAAACCTAATTTTCACATTGTCTTCTGATGTCTCAATTTTCATTTTTAGACCATAGTTTGAATTCCATTCTGTTATTGAATGGGATTGTAAATTGAGAGAATTTTGATAATCATTGCTTAGTTCATATGGAAAATTAGATGAGCTAAGATTATCCAAATAAATATAGTCTCCACTTATTTTGTTATCATTCCATTTAATTAAATAGGGATCATTATAATCATAAGTATAACCTAATCCACCCTGTGGGAATCCTGTTATAAAAACAAGTGCCTCCATTGTAAAATCACATTCTTGACTTTTGATGTTAGGTGAAAGTAAAAAAAACATTATAAAAAATAGGAATTTCGATTTTATTAACATTTTTTAATCCACATTTAGTTTACATTGTATTTATTTTTAAATTCACTTCGAAAAACTTTCCACTCTCTATTAGAGCTTCTATCGTTTGTGAAAGGTTTTGTAACAATACCGTTTTCGATTTTATAAAAATGGTCCATACCGTTATTTTTTATGAGTAATTCATTTTTTGCTTTGTTGTCTCTATAATCCCATGGTCGAAATGGGATTGCGTAAACAGAATTGACTTCAAACTTTACAGGACAATTACATTCAGAGTACCAAAAAGGAAAATAACTGAATATAATTATATCGCCTGTTTCGTAAAATTCTTCACCTTTGACAGCTTCTAAAACTTCGGCGGTTATATTTTTCTTCTGTTTGTTTTTTTTATTTTTTCAGCCAGCCGAAAAGCCCGTGAATCGTTACTTCGCGATTCGTTTCG
>CBDUBH010000133.1:0-6711 GCA_965365345.1 uncultured Melioribacteraceae bacterium | reverse complement strand
CAAATTAATAAATCATAATCTAAAATTTTGGCTGCGGGTTAACTGCAGACCGTTATACGCTTTCTTGAAATAAAAATTAGTCTATTGCAAAAGGTTAGCAAAAATGCTAACTTTGGAATATGATAGAAATAGATTTTTATAAAAATAAATCCGGTAAAATTCCGGCAATTGAATTCTTAGACAGTCTAAATGGAAAACAAGCACAAAAGATCGCTTGGGTATTAGAATTAGTCGAAGAAAGCGGAATTGTTCCAAAACAATATTTCAAGAAATTAGTGAATACTAATGACATTTGGGAAATAAGAATAATTTATTCGGGAGATATTTTTCGTTTGCTGGGATTTTTTGAATCTGAAAACAGATTTATTATTACAAACGGATTTCAGAAGAAAACACAAAAAACTCCACAAAGAGAAATTAAATTAGCCGAAGAAAGAAAAAAAGAATTTATAGAAAGAGAAAATAAGTAAAGGAAATTTAAGATGAGTGACTTAAAAAAATATATTGCAAAGAGGAAACAAGAAGACAAAGAATTTGCCGAAGATTATGAAATCGGATATGAAAATTTCAAAATAGGAGAAATTCTAAAACAGTTAAGAAATAAATCCGGTTTATCACAAGAAGAATTAGCAGAAAAACTTCAAACAAAAAAGTCTGTAATTTCAAGAATTGAAAATCATGCAGAAGATATTCGTTTATCTACTTTGAGCAAATATGCAAAATCTTTGGGAAGAAAAATTAAAATCCAAGTAATCTAAAAATCTTTATCATTCCAAAAATAACATGCGTATAACCAGCAGTTCAACCCGACAGCTAATTAAGTACTGCTAATTTATGTGTTCAACAATTCAGCTTTATCTAAAAATAAATTAAATCGTAAATATTCGCTGCGGGTTAACTGCAAGCCGTTAGGTAGCCTAAGAATTTTCATGATATCTTTTGGGAGTATTTATGCAAAAATTAATTTTATTCTTTTTTGTTTGTTTTCTAAGTGTTTCGACATATGCTGTCAACGAAATAACAGTTAAAGATAATAATCTACACGGATCCAAACCCGGATTTATTGAAAATGCAACTTTAGTTATTGAACCTCACGGTGGTTATGTTGAACAATCCTTATATTTAGAATATTCTGAAAGAAATCAGTTTACATCGAATTTATTAGAAATTGTTCATAGATTTGAATTGTCAAAAGATGCTGTAGTTAAAGATATGTGGCTATGGATTGGTGATAGTGTAATGCAGGCCAGAATGTACGATACATGGAGCGCTCGTAAAATTTACGATAGTATTGTTGCTGCGCATTATGACCCTGCTTTTCTTACAAAGAATGGTAATCAATATGAGTTTAGAATATATCCTTTAGCCGCTGGAAGTTATAGAAAAGTTAAAATAAATTTTATTGTGCCTACCAAGTGGTTAGGTAATATGGCAACTGCTGAATTACCTATAAAAATGTTACTCGCAAATAACTCTACAAAGAAACCCTTAAATGTTCTTTTTCGTACAAAACAAGATATCTGGGGAGTACCAAAAATATTAGAAATCCCAGAGTTTAATTTCGAACCTTTGACTGATACGATAGGTTATAAATTTCAGCACATTCATATCGAAGATATTTCAAATTATACTTCACTTAATTTAAAGTTTAATACTCAATTTAATGAAGGCTATTATATAAGTGGTTATAATGATAAAAGTAATTCAACATATTTTCAATTAGGAGTTCTACCTAACAAGTTTTTTGAAGTTAGTAATATTGATACAACCTCCAAAGATATACTAATAGCAATGGATTTCAGCGGTTCTCTAAATAAGGATTTATATAACAGCATTAATAATTATAAAACATTAGTTGATTCTTCACTGAAAAACAACGATAGATTTAAGATGATCATCTCAGGAGATGGAAAAATTGTTGATTTTACAGAATCATATATTGAAGCCAAACCGGAAAATATAGAAAAGACATTTGATGAATTTAAGCAAAGTGACTTAGCTGCTTCTATTAATAATATTTACAAACCCAATATTCTTTTTTGTGATGAAGATGCTTTTGAAAATTGGAAATTCCCTGGTTTATCATCCGTAGCTAATTTTAATCAATATTATAATATTTATAATTCTATGGATGATATAACTAAATCGGATATAGTTGCTGCTTATCGACACGGTTATGATGCTCCCATTGACCAAATAAGTGCAGGTAAAATAATTGATAGGTTGGATTCATTATTTGCTAATGGAGGTAGGTTTGTAACATATTATGATTATAATAGAGTAAACAACGAAAAACTAGCTACACATTATATTAAGGGATTAAAGGTCAAAAAACGAATTAATTCAGCAGTTACTTTATATAGAAATACAGAAGGAAATATTGGAAGATATTTCCCAGAATCTATTACCAGAAATGCATCTTACTTTCTTGAAAGTGAGGATCCTGATGTGAAAATAGAACTAATGGATCAATTTGGGGATGCTGCAGTTATTTCAAAAAAAATAAAAGGTGGTTTGATAGTAGTTACAGGAATGTGGTCACTTCGAGATGATGAAGGAATAAAATCTCTATTATCACCTCCATTATTAGGTGTAAACTCAAATAAATATCCATTTGTATTGGATAAATTATTAGAAGTAATTAAAAATGAATATGAAGTAAACAATTTTAAGAAAGTAATACTTTTAAGTGATTCTGATTCATTAATAAATACAACTGATTCAAAAATTAATATTCAAAACTATATTGGAAAATATTCAAATGATCATCCAAAGTTCTATACTCTTAATTTATTGAATAATAATATTTTTACTCCACAGTATATTTCTGAAAATCAAATGGAGTATTATGGCAGCGGTTACTTCTTAAAAGAATTAGCAGAGCAAAGCCAAGGAATTCATTTAGAAAAACATATGAATGATTGGTTGTACATATCATCGGTTTTTTCACCCTATTCCTTTCCATTGTTCACTAACATGAATATTAAAGTTACAGTTGATGGAGGTTTAGGACAATTATCGGAGATTAGAGAAATAAATGAGTTTTCGGATCCAAATAAGCCAAGGTTCTTTTTAGGCAGATCAAATGCTAAATATAATATGAAGTTCAATATTTCCGGTAGATTCGAAAATAATGATTTAGACAGTGAGGAAGAATTTGAGTTTTTAATCCCGCATGATACTACGAGCTCTAATGAGATTGTATCCAAAATGCTTGGATTTGAACATATTAATGACATTATGAATGCATCTCCGATAGACACCTCAGAAATCGTTAAGTTATCTTTATATCATAACTTACTTACTGATTTTACTGCCTTATTAGCATTAGAACCAAATGATACAATCAAATTCATGAGAAATCCATTTGATGAAAGTGAATTAACATATGTTGACGATTTTACACAAAAACAAGATTCAGTTTTGTTATCGGTTTATCCGAATCCGTTTAATAGTCAAGTTGTGATCAAATTCCAAGTGAATTCTCAATCAATAATTTCTGCATCTATTTATAATGCACTTGGACAACTAGTTTATGGTTTTAATGAAAGAATTCCTTCTAATGGAATTCAAACTTTTGTCTGGAATTGTAAAAATAATTATGGGGTAAACGTCAGTAGTGGTTTTTATATTTTTAATATAATTGTCATAGATCAAATAACTCAAAAGAAAAAGTCATATTCACATAAATTATTACATTTGAAATAAAAAATGTGTTTGCTACCTAACCAGCAATTCAACCCGACAGCCAAATTAAATCGGTGGAACTACTTTATTACAAACTTAAAATTTATCGATATTAAAAATTTATTAAATAATTTGGCTGCGGGTTAACTGCAAGCCGTTAGGTTGTAATTAAGAAGTTGACAATACGTACTTAATTGCGTACGTTTGTAGTAAGAATTAGATTAAAAGCGAGAAAGTTAAAATGAGAGTTATAACAGCAACAGAAGCAAGAGCAAATTTGTATAGACTGATAGATGAAGCAGCAAAATTAAGTGAACCGATTCATATCTCCGGGAAAAGAAAAAATGCTGTATTAGTATCAGAAGAAGATTGGAAATCCATTCAAGAAACTCTTTATCTTTTATCTATTCCTGATATGGCAGATTCAATAGTAAAGGGAATGAAAACTCCGGTTGAAAAATGCTCAGATAAATTAAAGTGGTAAACAGTAGTTTATGGAAAAATGGAAAATTGTTTACACAAAACAAGCACAAAAAGATGCAAAGAAATTAAAATCAGCCGGATTAAAAGAAAAAGCAATTTCGATATTGGAAATTTTAGAACGTGATCCTTTTGAAAATTACCCTCCTTATGAAAAATTAATTGGTGATCTTTCGGGAGCTTATTCAAGAAGAATAAACATTCAACATAGAATTGTATATCAAGTTTATAAAGAGATACAAACAGTAAAAGTCATCAGAATGTGGACTCATTATGAGTAACTTCTTGATTAATAAAATTAAACAATTCTATATTTATATTTTAACTTAAAACTACAACCTTACCAGCAGTTCAACCCGACAGCCAAATATCTCAGGCTAATTTTTATGTTCTGCAAATTTAAAATGTCAATTAATCAATCGTAATTAACAAAGTTTTGGCCGCGGGTTACGCGGGTTAACTACGCGCCGTTAGGCTTATCGGAACAATACTAAATTTGAGAAAATTAAGTAATTCAATAAAAGTATTTTTGTCTGTTTTTAATAGGTGTGTGTGGATTTAATCCAAATAAGTACAAATCTTATTTGATTTCAGTAAGTTGTTTCACTTAATGTTTACAAATTAAAATGCTGAAAACATACTTCTGTTAGACCTGCAATGAAACACTTCCCTCAAAAATGCAATTCTTTAATACTAAATTTTTAATATTACGGCATTGTTATGTAACACCCTCCAATTTAATACTGCAACCAAATCTGAGAAGTAAGTTTATATCTGAAAAAAGTACTCTAATAGCAATGATACAATAAAGCTATGTTTGCATTTCAAATACACTCCGTTATGTTTTACTTCAACTAAAATAATATTTGATTATTTTCTGCTTAAAAAAGTATTTCAAAAAAAATCTTAAAAATAAATTTAATTTTCCGAAATTTGTTCATTTCAAAATATATATTATAAAAGTTTGTTTTTGTAATTTTCTTTTGAATTTGTGAGTGACTGTTGTGAAGCAATAAAACAATAAAATGCAAAATGTCTTATTAAGTGAATTTATCAGGGACTAAAAAATAATTCAGAGTTTATTTTAATAAAATGAAATGTAATCACTTTGATTTTAAATTGATTATTGTATATAAGATTCAAGACCGTTTCAAAATGCTGATATAAAATTTATAGTGATATGCATTAAACCCGCAAAAGTAAAAAAATAATTACTTAATCACTTTGAGAAGAGAAATGACAAATTCCAAATTTCAAAATATCTTTAAATTTAATTCTTTTTTGAAAATATTAATTCTTATAACAATATATTTTCCGGATTTTTCCTTGTCGCAAGATCTGATAAAAATCTATTATGATTATCTTCCCAAAAAATATCTTGAGAATAAAGAACATTTAAATCAATTATCTACTGTATTAGAATCGAAAAGTAAAATCCATCCGGAAATAGTTAAAGTTGAAAACAGCGAAAAGAAATTTGTGTATTTCCCGACTATGGATATTTCTTTCGGTTTATCAAAATTTTTATCTTCAAACATTTCATTGAATACAAGTTATATTTCATTATATCTTTTATATGAATTCTAAAAAAGCATGCATGTTTTTCCTAACAATCAAATTTATTTTATCAATGGATTTTGCTTAAATTAACTTTTGGTCAATAGGCAAATCTCATTAAATTCTCAGACAAAACCGTCTTACAAATTGACGGTTTTTTTATTTTCAATGTATAATTCTGAATTTCAAACTGAATAATTTACAAACGAACAATTAAAATTCTGATTTTCATTTACGCTTGCATTTTATAACTCAAGTTATAGTTTAAAGATTATGAATTCATATTGAAAATCTTTGTTATTATGAAAATATGAATTATAAATCCATGCATTCAGATTTAAGGTTTTGAAATGAATATTTTATTGGCGGTTTCGGGAATTTCAATCATTGTAATTGTTTTTATTGATATTCTTCAAACTACTTTTTTCTTAAACGGCGCAGGAATTTTATCAGGTAAAATTTCGAACCTTATTTGGTACTTTTTGATTAAAATTCACGGCAAAATAAAATCACATAAATTTTTATCATACGCCGGCGGTTCTATAATTCTTTTAATTTTTATTATCTGGGTGCTGCTTTATTTAACCGGATTAACTTTATTGTTTTTATCTTCTGAAACATCTGTAGTGAATTCACAAACAAAAGTGGCTGCAAATTTTTGGGAAAAAGTATATTACGTGGGATTTTCTGCAACTACTTTGGGAGTCGGTGATTTTGTTGCAGGCAGTGATTTTTGGAAGGTTGCAACAATATTTTCAGCTGCTGCGGGATTTTTTTTACTAACGCTTGTAATAACTTACTTGCTTCCGCTGGTTTCCGCTGTGGAAGAAAAAAGAAAGTTTGCTGCGCTTATAAATCAAATTGGAACAACACCCATTGATTTTGTTAAGCAATTAGAGGTAAATGGAAGTTACAAAAATACATCGGATATTTTGCTTTCTCTTATCACAACAATAAATTCAATTATTCAAAAACATCTTGCTTATC
>CBDUBH010000132.1:0-6736 GCA_965365345.1 uncultured Melioribacteraceae bacterium | reverse complement strand
AAAAGGAATGGGAACCGATACAAGAATAGGGAAAAGGTTTTTATTCCCGGGAATCGGTTACGGCGGAAGTTGTTTCCCGAAAGATGTTAACGCACTTATAAAAACTGCAGATGAAAGATCATCTGAAATGAAAATTTTGAAAATTGTTGATCAAATAAATAAAAATCAAAAACTTGTAATTGTAGATAAAATATTAAAACATTTTGATAACGATATAAAAGGAAAAACATTTGCGGTTTGGGGATTGGCATTCAAACCAAATACTGATGATATGAGAGAAGCTCCGTCTGTAGTAATCATAAATAAACTTTTGGAATTGGGTGCAAAAGTTACAGCTTATGATCCGGCTGCAATGGAATCGGCAAAATATTATCTTGAAGATAAAATTACTTATTGCGATAATGAATATTCAGCAATTAAAAACGCTGATGCATTGATTGTAGTTACAGAATGGAATGAGTTCAGAAATCCCGATTTTGAAGATATGAAAACTATGCTGAAAAATTCTGTTATTTTTGATGGAAGAAATATCTTCTCACCTGAACAGATGAAAAATCTCGGATTTACTTATTATTCAATCGGAAGAGTTCCGGTAAATATTAATGAAAAAGAAAAAGTATAATAAAAGTATTTCGATATGAAAAATTAAAAGCGGCAAAATACTGCCGCTTTTTTGTTTTAAATATTGATTTAATAATTAATTTTAAATAGTAAATGATTTATGTCATTCCCGTTTTTTTATTTCCGTTATTCCGGTCTGTCCGGATTTTTTAAAAATGTCATTCCGAGTTCCGATCAAATCGGAACGAAGGAATCTCAGTTTATAATTTAATTTGAAATTTGAAGATTGTCACATCGCCATAGACGGATTGCAATGACAAAAAAAGATTCCGGACAAGCCGGAATGACAAAACGAATTCCCAACAATGAATTCTAAATTCTCAAATTTTTATGTTCTCACATTCAAACTTACTTTTCCAAAACTTCCTGATAATATTTTTCATATTCGGGAACAATAATTTTCTTATCAAAAACATTTACTGCGCGTTCGCGTGAACTTTTTGAAAAATCAGCATATCTTCTTTCATTTGTCAAAAGATCGATCGCATAACGTGCCATTCTATCAATATCACCGATTTCAGCAATAAATCCGGTTTCATTATGATTTACCAATTCGGGTAAACCGCCAACGCTTGTGCTTATTACTGGAACTCCGCAAGACATTGCTTCCAAAGCTGAAAGTCCGAAACTTTCACTTTGCGAAGGCATTAAAAATAAATCTGACGCGCTTAAAATTTCTACTAAAGCATCCTGCTTGCCTAAAAATACAACATCTTTATGAAGATTTAATTCACGGGAAAGTTTTTCGCATTCGTATCTATCGGGACCATCACCAACCAAAAGCAATTTCGCCGGAATTTCCTTTCTTACTTTTTCAAAAATTTTAATTGTATCGGGCACTCGTTTTACATTTCTGAAATTTGAAATATGAACAAGAATTTTTTCGCCGTTCGGTGCAATATGCGAGCGAAATCCGTCATCTACTTTTCTTTTAAATTGATCAGTGTCAATAAAATTATAAATTACCTTTATATCTTTATCAATATGATAATTCGTTAAAGTTTTTTCTTTCAAAAATCTTGAAACCGCAGTTACGCCGCAGCTTTCCTCAATGCTGAATTTTACCAACGGCAAAAATGAAGGTTCAAGCCCAACGAGTGTAATATCAGTACCGTGCAAAGTTGTTACCAAACGCAAGTTGTCATCGGTCTTTCGTAAAATTTGTCTTGCCAAATACCCGCTAACAGCATGCGGAATTGCATAATGAACATGAATGAGATCAAGTTTTTCATATTTATAAACTTCGATCATTTTGCTTGTTAAAGCCAAAGTGTAAAGTTGAAATTCGAATAAAGGATAATTGCTGAATTCAACTTCATGAAAGAAAATATTTTCAACAAAATGAGTTAAACGGTGCGGCAAAGCGTAGGAAATAAAATGAATTTCGTGTCCGCGTTCTGCGAGCGCTTTTCCTAATTCAGTTGCAACAACTCCGCTTCCGCCGTAAGTAGGGTAACAGGTAATTCCGATTTTCATATTTGATTTTCAAAATTGTGAAAGATAAATTTGTATTGTTCTTAAAAGCAATAAAAAAATAACGGACTTATTTTTATAATAACAATAAGTTAATTTACTTGGCAACGCATAAAATTTGGTTTACAAATTAGCATCAATAAAACATATAGAGTTATAAATTAAAAACAAAATATTTTATGAAAATTTTATTGATAGGACATTCCGTAGTTGATTTTATTCATCAGAATGAAGATGAAAAAAGATCGCCCGGCGGAGTATTTTATTCAGCCGCTGCGCTGAATTCTTTTAAAGAAATTGGTGATGAAATTTATCTTTTAACTTTTATGGATCAAAAAAATAAAGATCTTTTTTCTTTTATCTATGATGATCTTGATACCGGTTTTATTGATCAAAATGAAATTCCTAAAGTTCATTTAAAAATTTTTGATGAAGCCGAAAGATGCGAATGGTATGAAAATATTGCGCAAAATTTAGATTTGAATATTATAAAAGATATAAATTCTTTCAACGGAATTTTAATAAACATGATTACAGGATTTGATATTTCAATTGATCAGTTAAAAGAATTGAGAAAAAATTACAAAGGAAAAATTTATTTTGACGTTCATACTTTAGCGCGCGGACTCGATGAAAAGGGCGCGAGAAATTTTCGCTTAATTCCTGATGCAAAAGAATGGATAGAAAATGTTGATATAATTCAGGCAAACGAAAATGAAATTTTTACACTTTCAAATTTGAAAGATGAAAAAGAAATTGCGGAATTTGTTTTGAATTGCGGAGTTGAAATTTTAATTGTAACAAAAGGCGATAAAGGCGGAACTCTTTATACTAAAAATATAGTTATAAACTTTGGCAAAGGCGAAAGCAAAAACACTAATAAAATAGGGCTTGGCGATACTTTTGGCGCTGTCTTTTTTTATTCATATATTAAGTTTCAAAATTTTGAAACGGCTTTAAATTACGCTGTTCAAGCGGCTGCTTTTGCGGCAAGTTACAATGATATTAAAGATTTTTTGAATTTGAAAAATGATACACTCACAAGAATTAATTAAAAAACGGGTCTTGATCGTTGGCGCAAGCGGAATGCTCGGACAAAGTTTAATTGAAAAATTTTCCGGTATTGAAAATATTGAACTTTTAGGCGCATCCTTTGAAGAAAATTATTTTGAAAATACAATTTCATATAAACAAATTGATATTTCAAAAAGAGAATCAATTAAAAAGGTTGTTTACGATTTTTATCCCGATCTGATAATAAATGCCGCAGCATTTACAAATGTTGATCTTTGCGAAAAAGAGCGCGAACTTTCATGGAAAATTAATGTAAAAGGCGTTGAATATCTTTCCGATTTTGCGCGGATAATTGATGCACATATAATTCATGTTTCCACTGATTATGTATTCGACGGGAAAAACGGACCCTACACCGAAAGCGACACACCAAAGCCGATCAGTTATTACGGAAGAACAAAACTCGCGAGCGAAAATGCTCTTAAATTAAGCGGAGCAATTTATACGATCGTTCGTACCAATGTTTTATATGGTGCCGTAAAATACGGTCGTCCTGATTTTGTTCGCTGGCTTGTAAATACGCTGCGCGATAAAAAAGAAGTTAGAATTGTTACAGATCAAATTAACAATCCGACTTATCTCGAAGATCTTGCACAAGGAATTTATAAAATATCCGAATCTAAAAAATGCGGAATTTTCAATATCGGCGGATTAGAGTTTTTATCGCGATTGGAATTCAGTTATAAAATTGCAGAGCATTTTAATTTGGATAAAAATTTGATAACTCCGATACAAACTTACGAACTGAATCAACCGGCGCCGCGTCCTTTAAATTCAGGACTTGTAATTTTGAAGGCGCAGACAATGCTCAATTACAAACCGCAAACAATAAAAGAAACTTTGATCAAAATGGAACAGGAAATTTAATATATGAAATTTTCCGGTACTGCAATTTTTGTTTCGCTGGTATTAATTACAAATCTTTTTTCGCAAGTTAAAAATGTTGAAAAAAAATTCTTACTCGAGAAATCAAACCGCACAAATTCATTAAGTGAAATTTCAAATCAAAAATTGTTGCAAAATAATTTTCCGCATTGGACAAAAGGAATTGTGTGGTATCAAATTTTTCCGGAAAGATTTGCAAACGGCGATACAGCAAATGATCCGAAAGCGGAACAAGTTTTCATAAGATCGGAAGCTCCTGCGAATTGGAAAATTTCGAAATGGACAAGCAACTGGTTTTTTCAGGAAGATTGGGAAAAAGAAATTCAAAAAGATCTAAGAAATAAAGTTACGCTGAGAAGATATGGCGGAGATCTGCAAGGCGTAATTGATAGATTAGATTACTTAAAAGATTTGGGAGTTGATGCAATTTATTTCAATCCGATTTTTGAATCAATTTCGATGCACAAATACGACGCTTCAAATTATCATCACATTGATGCGAATTACGGTCCTGATCCGGAAGGCGATCGCAAAATTATGGCGCAAGAAAATCCGGAAGATCCTTCAACCTGGAAAATGACTTCAGCCGATAAATTATTTTTCAAACTTGTTGATGAAGTTCATAAACGCGGAATGAAAATAATAATTGACGGAGTTTTCAATCACGTTGGAACTGAATTTTGGGCGTTCAAAGATATTGCAGAAAAAGGAAAAAATTCAAAATACGCTGATTGGTTCATAGTAAAATCTTTTGATGATCCTGCAACCGAAGAAAATGAATTTGATTATAAAGGTTGGTGGAATATTCGCGCAATGCCCGAATTTAACAGGACAAAAGAAAATTTGACTGAAGAACCGAAGCAGCATATTTTTGCGATCACAAAAAAATGGATGGATCCGAATTCTGATGGCGATAATTCAGATGGAGTTGACGGCTGGCGATTGGATGTTGCGCGTGATGTTCCCTTAGGATTTTGGCGCGAATGGCGCAATGTTGTAAAATCCATAAATCCTGATGCTTATATTGTCGGCGAACTTTGGGAGCTTTCAAATGATTTTGTTGGAAAGGGCGATGCTTTTGATGCGCTTATGAACTACAATTTTGCATTCGCCGTAAATGATTTTTTCATCGCGCAAAAAAACAGAATACCCGTTTCGGCTTTTATTGACTCGCTTAAAATCATTGACGAAACTTATCCCGAACAAAATTTGCACATTCTGCAAAATTTAATTGGAAGCCATGATACGGATAGACTTTCATCAATGATCGTAAATCCCGATAGAAAATTTGACCGCGATGCTGATGAACGGAATCTGGATTATTCGCCGCGCAAACCTGAATTTGAAGAATATGAAAAACAAAAAATGATTGCGGCATTTCAAATGACCTACCGCGGCGCGCCGATGATCTATTACGGAGATGAAGTTGGAATGTGGGGCGCTGATGATCCGCACGACCGTAAACCAATGATCTGGAGCGACTTAAATTATGATGATGAAATTATTGATTCCACTTCCGGATTTAAAACAGGACATGGGAAATATAAAGTTGAAGTGAATGATGATCTTTTAAAATTTTATAAAAAATTAATTGACATAAGAAAAAACAGCGATGCAATTAAAAAAGGAAATTTAAAATTTGTTTATCAAAATAATGATAAAAATTCCTTTGCTTTTAAAAGAACTTACAGCGATGGAATTAAAGAAGAAATTGTAATTGCGGCTTTTAATTTAGGAAATGAAAATGATTCATTTCAATTTTTAACCGAAGGAAAAGTTGAAGAATTAATTGAAGAAAATGAATTTGAAGGAAGCAAAAAATTTAAAATAGATATTCCTGCAAACTCCGTTCGAATTTATAAATATGATTTTTATCATAAGTAAAAATTTCTGATGCGTAAATAATATTTTTGTCATTGCGGTCCCAATTCATTCGGGAGAAGCAATCTTATAGATCGCCACGTCGTTCCTTTGGAATCGGAACTTCTCGCGATGACATTTAACAAAAAATTTTATACTTATTATGCAATTGTAAAGTTAATAGTTTTAGTCATTCCTGTTTTTACGGAATCTTTTAGTTTAATTTTTTAGATTTGGAAAAATAAAAAAATACAGCATGCTGCATTCCTAAAAAATAAATTCTTTTATCAAATCGAATTTTAAAAAACTTAATTGTTAATGTTAAAACAAAAAAATATAAAATAAATCCGGGTTCAAAATGAAAAATAATTTATTCATCTTAATATTGATTTTATTGGCTTCTAACGTATTTGCGCAAAAACAACCTACCGTTGAAGAAATTTATACAAACAGAAATTTCTTCGGAAAAACTTTAAGCAAAGTTGAATGGTTTGACGGAGGAAACAAATTTGCACACTTGAAATATGATCCTGAAAATTCAACTTCAATTTTTGAATATGATATAAAGACAAAACAGGAAAGAATTTTAGCTGCCGGAAATGATATGAATTTCAACGGCGAAAATATTCAGATCTCAAATTATGAAATTTCGTCAAACGGAAAACTGATTTTGATAACAGGAACTTTACCTGCACGCAAAACAAAATCAGGCGGTGCATTTTACGTTTATGATATTCAATCAAAAAAAATAATTCTTACTGTTGATAATGAACAGGAGCAAGCAAATATTCATTTTTCGCCTGATTCAAAAAAGATCGCCTTC
>CBDUBH010000131.1:0-6867 GCA_965365345.1 uncultured Melioribacteraceae bacterium | reverse complement strand
TTCATTTCAGATGATCTTTCATCGGCAGTTTTGATAAGCGCATTTACATCTTTCGGAAAACAGCTTCCGCCGTATCCTATTCCCGGGAATAAAAACCTTTTCCCTATTCTTGTATCGGTTCCCATTCCTTTTCTTACAAGATCAACATTTGCACCTACTTTTTCGCAGAAGTTTGCAAGTTCATTCATGTAAGTGATTCTCATTGCAAGATATGAATTTGCCGCATATTTTGTAACTTCGGCACTTTCATTATCCATTTCCAAAATTGGATTTCCCTGGCGAACAAAAGGCTCATATAATTGACGCATTTTATCTAACGCTTTTTGTGTTTTTGCGCCAACAACAATTCTATCGGGCTTCATAAAATCTTCAACTGCAAAACCTTCACGTAAAAATTCGGGATTTGAAACTACATCAAAATTCTGAATATTGTGTTTATTCAAAATATCTCTTACGGATTGTGAAGTTCCTACAGGAACTGTACTTTTATTTACAATTATTTTATAATCTTTATCACCTGCTTCATTCAAAATTTTACCGACTTCATCGGCAATCCCGAAAACATATTTCAAATCAGCAGAGCCGTCTTCGCCTTGCGGAGTTGGAAGGCAAAGCATAATTATATCTGAAGTTAATACAGCTTCTTTTAAGTTATCTGTAAAAGTTAATCTTTTTTTTGCGATGTTTCTGTAAAAAAGAAGATCCAAACCCGGTTCGTAGATCGGCATTTCTGCGTTTCTTAATTTTGTTAATTTATCCGGATTATTATCAACGCAAGTTACATTATTTCCCATTTCCGCAAAACAAGTTCCCGATACCAATCCAACGTATCCGGTTCCAATTACCGCTAAATCCATTTATTTCCTCCTGAATTAAAATTCTTTTACTGCACTTTGGCGGGTATATTTATATTATATGATTTTTGTATCAAAAAATAAAATCTTTATCAATGTTTTTAAAAGATTTTGCCTGTAAATCTTTTTCTGAAATTACGGGATTTTCAATTTTCCAATCAATATTCAGATCTTTATCGCTGAAAATTATTGCGCGTTCATCAGGTTTTGAATAATACGCAGTACATTTGTACATAAAAATTGCTTCATTCGAAAGTACCGAAAATCCGTGTGCAAATCCCGGCGGAATCCATAATTGATTTTTATTTTCATCTGAAAGTTCAGCGGCAAAATATTTTCCGAATGTAGGCGAACCGAATCTTATATCAACCGCAACATCCAAAACTTTTCCGTACAGCACTTGGCAAAGTTTTCCCTGCGCATTTTCGCCGATCTGATAATGTAATCCGCGAATTGTTCCTTTTTTCGATTTTGAAATATTATCCTGAACAAATTCTTTATCTAAAATTTCCGCATATCTTTTTTTGCTGAAAGATTCGTAAAAATATCCGCGCGAATCATTAAAAACATCCGGTTCAATTAAAATTACTCCGCTTAAATTTGTTTCGTTGAATTTCATAATTGAATAATTTTCCTTTTAAATTCTATAAGTTTATCCATTTCGTATTTCAAAAAAGATTCTGGGCAAGCCGGAATTACAATAAAGTATTTTCTATAATTAGAGATTTCTTACCATTTATAATCTTCGTGCCACGTTAAAAATTCTTTTACTTTTTCTTTATTATTTTGAATCCAAGTTCTTATTTCCTTATTATCAGCCGATTGATGAATAAAATAAACAAATGGTTCAATATTTTTTGTATCATTCAATTTTGAAAAATACGGAAAAAGATAATTTGCAGTAAAATCCGTAAATTTTTCATCTTTATTTTCATGTATCATTGAAATTAATTTACTAACATCATCAATTCTGAATTCAACTATGCTTTTGCCTGAATCGGTAAGTTGAGTAACTTTATTTAACCTTAACATCATTTCAATCGTTGAATACGGCGAATTTTCTTCAGATCCGAAAAGATTTATATTTATATTTTTATCATCTTTTTGATCTATTCCCATATTCAAAAGTTCATCGATCAATGAAATTGCTTCGCCGGATCTTTGCGTATTCGGTTCCAAAGTTAAAAATCTGAATAAAAGCAAAAGTGCCGGAACCTGTTTCCCCTGAAATCCGTAAACTTTTGCCAGCGCTAAATGGCTTGAAGTATGAAATTTATTTAGTTTGATTGAGTTTATCAAACTTTCTTCGGCTTCTTTTAATTTATTTAAATTGATGTAAGAAATTGCCAGATTGTAATGAAGCATAAAAACATCAGGATGTTTTTTTATTCCCTTTTTATAAAGTGAAACCGCTTCTTTTGATCGACCCAAAAGATCAAGATCGTTTCCCGCAATAACATAAAGCTGATCTATAAGATTTGATTTATATTCAAATCCCTTTAAAGCATATTCCAAACTTTTTTGATAATTTCCCATCATCGAAAGTGAATAAGCAATTTCGTAAAGCGCCGCCACATTATCGGGATTTTGAGCTAAAATTTCCTCATAAATTATTACGGCTTCTTCAAATTTGCCTTTATCGTGAAGTTCAACCGCTTCCTGAATTTTCTGATATTCATTTTCATAATTTATTTTTGGTTCTTTAGTTTGATCAGGAATTTTGACCGATGGTGCACATCCGAATAAAGTTGCGCTTAATACAAGAAGAACAAAATATTTATTCATTTTCACCCCGATAAATAAAGTTGAATTTTGCAGTTTGATATTTTTCCGTAAAATTTGCCGTAAAATTCTTTTTGAATTTTTGATTTGAAATTATAAAAAGATTCCGTTCAGATTAAATTAAAACCGGAACGGAATTATTTAAAAGATTTTTTTATTTATGATAAAGAAATTTCTTCTTTTAAAATTTTTTCCAGATAATCTTTGTAAAAACATTTCGGGAATGAATTTACCAGATCTGTAAATTGTTCTTTCGAAATAAATTTCATTGCGTAAGCAATTTCTTCAATGCAAGCAACTTTCAAACCTTGTCTATCTTCAATTACGCCAAAGAAATTTGATGCCTGCAAAAGCGCTTCGGGAGTTCCGGTATCAAGCCATGCAACACCGCGTCCGATCTTTTCAACACGCAATTTTTTTCTTTCGAGATAAATTTTATTTACATCCGTAATTTCAAGTTCGCCGCGCGCAGAAGGTTTTAAGTTTTTGGAAATTTCCACAACCTGGTTATCATAAACATAAAGTCCCGGAACGGCAAAATGTGATTTTGGATTTTTCGGTTTTTCCTCGATCGAAATTACATTTCCATCTTTATCAAATTCAACAATTCCGTATCTTTCCGGATCATTTACCTGATATCCGAAAACCGTTGCGCAATTTTGGTTTTTCAAAGCGCGGTAAAAGAAATCTAATTTTCCGTAGAAAATATTATCGCCTAAAATTAAAGTAACACTGTCATCGCCGATAAATTTTTCGCCTAAAATAAATGCTTCGGCTATTCCGTTAGGCGCATCTTGAAGTGCATATTCAATATTTAATCCGAGATGATTTCCGTTACCGAAAAGTTGTTGATAAAGCGGAATTGTTTCCTTGTTTGAAATTATCAATATATCTTTTATTCCGCCGAGCATCAAAATTGAAAGAGGATAATAAATTAATGGCTTATCGTAAATTACGGTTAATTGTTTACTGTAAATTTTTGTAATCGGGTAAAGTCTTGAACCCGCTCCGCCCGCAAGAATTATTCCTTTCATAAAGAACCTTTTTGTTTTAGCTGTCAGCTATCAGCTTTCAGCAATCAGTTTATAAATAATTAATTTGTAATTCCGGCTTGTCCGGAATATTTTTCCTCTTTGTCATTCCGGCTTGTCCGGAATCTTTTTTAATTAACTTAACATCATTAAAAATTTTTCTCCGCTAATGGCGTCCCGATAAATATTGGTAGAAATGACAATATAATATTTGTCATCGCAAAATTACCAAACTTGATTGCCGCGAACTCTGATTATGAAAAAATAAATGCATAGTGATTGCTTCGCTCAATTTCATTTCGCTCGCAATGACATTCTAAATCTTCCAAAGAAATATTTGATTTGCCGTCAGATTCCGGACCAGCCGGAATGACAGCTACATATTTATAATCTTTGAATCTTTGAATTTTTGAATCTTTCAATACTTCTGATTCTGATGCCAGTTCCACGCACTTGAAATTACTTCTTCCAAACCAAATTCCGAATTCCAACCTAAAACTTCTTTTGCTTTCTTATTATCGGCAACTAAAATTGCAGGATCGCCTGCGCGTCTTTCTGAAATTTCAGTTTTAATTTTTTTGCCGGTTATTTTTTCCGAAACATCAATAATTTCTTTTACAGAATATCCCGTTCCCGTTCCTAAATTTATTACGGTTGAATCATTTCCTTTTTCCAAATATTGAAGCGCTTTGATATGCGCATCAGCTAAATCGTAAACGTGAATATAATCGCGGATGCAAGTTCCGTCAGAAGTCGGATAATCATCGCCAAAAATAGAAACTTTTTCTCTTTTTCCCAAAGCGACTTGTAAAACTATAGGAATTAAATGCGGTTCCGGTTGATGACTTTCACCAATTTCTCCGTTAAAATCAGCGCCCGCAGCATTGAAATATCTTAACGCGACATGCTTCATTCCGAAAGCAGAATCAAAATCAGTCAAAACATTTTCAATTTGATGTTTTGTTTTTGCGTATGGATTTATCGGATTTAATTTTTCCTTTTCCGAAATTGGAACATTTTCCGGATTTCCATAAAGTGAGCAAGTTGACGAGAATACAAATTTCTTCACACCGGTTTTATTCAAAGCGTTGATCAAATTTATACTTCCGGAAACATTATTAACATAATAAAGTCCTGGATTTTCAACAGATTCGCCAACATATGCAAAAGCCGCAAAATGAATTACAGCATCAATTTTATATTTTGAAATTGTTTCGTTTAATTTTTTTTCATCAAGCAGATCAACCTGCTCAAAAATTACATTTTCAGGAACAGATTCAATATGTCCGCGCGAAAGATTATCAATTATAATTACATCGTAATTTTGTTTTAATAACATTCTAACCACATGCGAGCCGATATAACCCGCGCCGCCGGTAACAAGTACGGTCATCATTTCTCCAAATTTTCTTGAACAAATTTAACTTTTAAAGTATGCAAATTCAAAAAATAAAACATCAGCAAAATTTTATAATCGGATTTGCAAAAATTCTTTAAAGTGCAAAAAATATTTTAACTGACATCATTTAAATATTTGAAATTGAAGCATTTTCGGAAAATTGCGGCTTTTTATTTTAATTCTTTTATTTGTATTATTACTTCCTTAATTAAAATTGAATAAAAATGACAGAAAAAGATTTTATTTCGTTTTGGAAAGAAAAACTTTCAAAAGATAATTTCAAAAAATTTCCCGATGATTTTGTTGAAAATTTTCAAACGGAAATTTTAAATTTGCCCGGCACTACACTTACTTTGGGTGGTGAAATTTTCGGAAGTTATGAAATTCTTGACACGCGCGGAAATTCAATTTTTCTTGCAGATGATCTTTCAAAAGCGAAATTTATTTTGTACGGAAACAAAAATAAACCGGTTCAGATTAAAATCCCAATTATGCAAAATGAAATTTCCGATGCGGTAAAAAATTACGAAAAGTATTTAGATTCAATTTTAAAGGAAATAGAAGCTGATTACAAAAAGAAATTTCCGGCTGAAAAAAATTACGCTGCGGTTTCATCGGAGATTTTTAATCTGCTGAACTTGAAAAGATATTAATAATTAAAAAATGAAAAGATTCAAAGATTAAATGATTGGAAAGATGGAAATCCTAGAATTCCGGCTTGTCCGGAATCTTTTTTGCATTTGCAAGAAAGAACAAGCATTTTGAAAATAAATTAATTTGTCATTGCGAGCGTAGCGTGGCAATCTCTGTTTTTTACATTCATCGATATAATATTTAATTTATAGAAAAGATTATAAATAATAGTAATAATTATTGTCATTCCGGTTTGCCGCGCCAAAGGGTTTCAGGAATCTTTTCTAAATTCTTAACAAATTAAAAACAATTTTAATTTTCAAAACGAAGTAGAGATTCCTTCGCTGAACTCGGAATGACAATTCAAAAAAGATTCCGGACAAACCGGAATGACGCTAATAAACTAATAACTTTAAACTATTAACAGACAACTAAATTGATAGAACTTAGCGAAAATATTTTTAACTATTTTGAAAATCTTTACGGAAAAGAAATTGCGGAAAAATACCGCGAGTATATTCGTACAGATCATTTCCAATATATACGTATCAGCAAATCTGCTGATGAACAAAAAATAATTTCTAAATTAAATTCATACGGAGTTGAGTTAGGAAAAATTGAATTTATTCCGCTTGTTTACAAAGTAATTTCAGGAAATGAAATCATTGGAAAAACTTTGGAGCACGCTCTCGGAAAATATTATATTCAAAGTCTATCATCAATGATTCCGCCGCTGGTTTTAAATCCAAATCAAAATGAAATTGTGCTTGATCTTTGCGCTGCGCCCGGTTCAAAAACTACCGAGCTTGCAGATCTGATGAATAACAAAGGCGTGCTTGTAGCCAATGAAATCAGTGTTGATCGTGTGAAAATGCTTGTGCATAATTTGGATCGAATGAATTTTATAAATACCGGAGTAATTGCAAGCAAAGGTGAATTGCTTCATCAATATTTTGCAAATCATTTTGATAAAATATTAGTTGATGCTCCTTGCAGCGCTTTGGGTGTTTTGCAAAAGAAAAATGAAGTCAGCAATTGGTGGAATTTGGATCGTGTTGAAAATATTGCCGCTGTTCAAGTTTCACTTTTGGTTTCGGCAATTAGGATGGCAAAAATCGGTGCGGAAATTGTTTATTCAACCTGCACTTTAGCTTTGGAAGAAAATGAA
>CBDUBH010000130.1:0-6901 GCA_965365345.1 uncultured Melioribacteraceae bacterium | reverse complement strand
TTTATTGTTTTGTAAAGAAAAGTTTTCTGCAATTTCCTCGGAATGAAATTCAAATACCGATCTTCCTTTAATTTCATCAACGGAATTTAAATTCATTTTTTTAAGAAGAAGCGAATTCATCCAAAGCATTTTATCATCACAATCCATTAAAAATACATAAGCGGGAATTGTATTAAGCAGATTTAGCTGCTCTTCTTTTTGTTTTAAAAGATTTTGCTGAGCTTTATTTTTTTCAGTAACATCAACTGCCATTAAAGTGAAAAGTTTTCGTCCATCGGGAAGTCTGCCTAAAGGAGATGATGTAAATTCCCAAATTTTCTGCGTCCTGAAATTTGTATCAATTAAATATTCGCCCAGTTCTGATCTTTGAAATTCGGAATATTTTGTTTCGCCTTCCTTTTTAATATTTTCTTTTCTGTTTCCGTATGCTTTTTCAATCCAATGATCAATGGTAGGAATTTCATCGGTTGTATAACCGGTAAGCGTTTTCCAAATATCGTTAAGTTCAAGTACATTCCTGTTTGAATCATAAAGCATAATTGGAAGCGGAGCGTTTCTTAATGCACTTTTAAATCTTTCTTCGCTTTCTTTTAATGAATCAACATAATTTTCAATCAAAAGAATTTGATCGAGCATACGTGTTGCTTCATCTGTTTCGTTACGGAAGTTTAGGAATTCATCAGTGGGAATATAGTTATAATTTTTACAGACGGTTCCTTTATAAACTACGATAGGGTGAGTTTCAATTACGCTTTTTACGATTTCGGGAGCAAAACTTTTTTTATTATACTGGCAAACTGCAGAAACTTCAAAATTTTCCAGAACTTTATTTACTTTTGCTTCGTATTCAATAAGTTGTGAAGTTAAAAGATCATTTCCTAAAGCAAAACTTGCTTCTCCGGTTACTCTTAATGCTTTGTAACCTTTGGTTTTTGCAAATTCAACCTGATCCGCCAAAAAAGAAACCATCCAATCAGGATCTAAATTTCCATTTCTAAGATATGATTCATTCTTATTAATAACCGAAAGAGCGCCGCTTGTTAAAGCTTCGTAAAGATCAGGAATATCTTTTGCTAAAAATTCAATTACATCTTCTGGGGGATTTTCATCAGCAATGTAGATACACTTCTCATTATTTTCCAAACCTTTTTTTATGTAAGGAACGATCGTTGCAATTTGCTCTTCTTTGGTTTCATAAATTGAACAAATATGATCGTGTATATCTATTTTATTGATAGCACTTAAAAGCTTATCGTTAGTAAAAACGCACATTTATCCCGCCTTAAATTAAAATAGTTTTATAGTTTTACTTCTTATTATCGGAATTTTTTAATTTTTCTTAATAATTGAAGTGTTATAATAACAAAAAAATGTTAAATGGTGTTTCAGGGGTATAATTAATTACCTTAAATCAATTTGTAAGGAAAAATATTTCGTAATGATATTTTCAAATTGATAACTGATTTTTTCCTCTTCTGATTTTCATTTCCATTTTTTTAATAGAAATTTGAAAAATAATGGAAAATAAATTTTATACTAATAGTAAAATTTGAAGATCAGATTTAGTCTATCTGAAAATTATCGTTTAAAATAAAAAAGCCGCGAAAATAATTTTCACGGCTTTAATTTAACTAATTTGATATAATTTTTAAGCAATCGCTTCTTTTTTCATTTTTCTTTTTTGAAAAAATCCTTTAACTCTTTCGCCGGCTCTTTCAAAAGCAATGTAAAGTACCGGAATTACGAAAAGAGTTAAAATTGTTGTTGCTGTTAATCCGCCGATTACCGCGCGTGCAAGCGGAGACCAGGTTTCAGCGCCTGAACCTAATTCAATTGCAAGCGGAACCATTCCTAAAATAGTTGTCATTGCGGTCATCAATACAGGACGCATTCTCGCAACGCTGCCTTCTTCAACTGCTTCGTACAAACTTTTTCCGCCGCGTTTTAATTGATTTATATAATCAACCAAAACAATTCCGTTGTTAACTGCAATTCCCACAAGCATTACAAGTCCAACCAGCGCCATAACACTTATTGAAGTTCCTGTAATGAAAAGGAAAACAAAAACACCAATAACTGAAAGCGGAACAGTGAACATGATTATAAGCGGATCGATCAAAGATTCAAATTGCGCAGCCATGATCATATAAACCAAAAGTACGGCAGCCATAAAAGCCAAAGCCAAATAGAAAAATGCTTCCTGCTGATCTGCCGCAGTTCCGCCGATCACAACTTGATAATCAGATGGAATCGGGGTTTGATTGATGATCTTATTTATTTCATTTGTTGCAGCAGAAAGATCCAATCCTGAAAGATTTGTTCCGACAGATACAAATCTTGTTTGATTTTCTCTGAAAATTGTTGGAGCAGATTCTTCCTGTTGTACCGTTGCGATCTCTTTCAATCTTATCATTTGTCCGGTTGGCATAGGAATTTGAATATCTTCCAAAGTTTCCTTCTGACTTCTGAAATTTTTTGCAAATTGGACTCTTATGTCAAATTCATCGCCTTTTTCGCGTAATCTCGAAACAACTTTTCCCTGAATTGCAGTTGAAATATTTGCCGCAACCTGAAATGTTGAAAGATGATATGAATTTAATAAATCCGTATTCAAATTTACTTGAAGTTCGGGAGTTGTTTCTTTAACATTCGTGCTTACATCAACAAACCCTTTTATATTTTGCATTTTGGATTTTATTTGATCAGCAATTTTCAAGGCTCCGTCAAGATCAAATCCGAGAATTTTAACTTCGATCGCTTTTTCGGTTGTAAATCCGCCGCCTTCCTGAAAAATATAAGTAATACCGGGAATTTTATTAAGTCTTTCTCTCAAAAGATCCGAAATTTCAAATTGACTTCTATCTCTTTGATCAACGGGTTTTAATTTGATGAAAGTTTCAACCGTGTTTGATGTAGTTCCGAAAGCTCCGATTCCTTCGCGGGAGCCGAACATTATGGAAAGATTTTCCAATTCTTCCGGTTTAATAACATCTTTTATAATATCTTCAAGTTGATATGCAACTAATCTGGTTTTTTCTTTCGGACTTCCGGAAGGTGCTTCAACCACAAGATTTATAAATCCCTGATCGGTTTTAGGCATAAATTCACCACCGAGAAAACTTGCAAGTACAATTGAAAGAATGAACATTCCGAAAACACTAGCCAGAACAGTTTTTTTATGTCCTAATGACCATTTCAGCCATTTTTCATATTTGCCTGTTAGAACAGTTAAATAATTACCAAGCTTATCTTTAAATTTACTTAATTTTCCCGGCTTATCGTTTCTATCAAGCTTTAAAATATTTGCTGACATCATTGGAACCAAAGTTAAAGCAACAATCAACGAAACAACAAGACTGAAAGTAATTGTAAGCACCATATCTTTAAAAAGCTGACCTGTAATATTCGGAACAAAAAGCACCGGCAAAAATACCGCAACAGTGGTTAAAGTTGATGCTGTGATTGCCATACCAACTTCAGAAGCTCCTGCATCTGCCGCATCCGGTCTGCTTTTTCCCATCTCACGATGGCGGAAAATATTTTCCAGTACCACAATTGAATTATCCACAAGCATACCAACCGCAAGTGCAAGTCCAGCCATGGAAATTATATTCAAAGTTAGATTTGAAGCATAAAGCACCGCAAAAGTAGCAAGAATTGAAACAGGCATTGAAACGCCCATAATTATACTGCCGCGGAAATTGCGCAAGAAAATATATATAACTAAAAATGCCAATATAAAAGCAATTACAGCAGAGTTTGCAAGATTTGAAATTGAATTCTTAATAAAATCTGATTGCGCCCAAATCACATTAAAATTTGTTCCTTGCGGAAGCTGTTTTAAAATTCCGGGTAACGCTGCTTTAACCTGATCTGTGGTTTGAACTGTATTTGCATCAGATTGTTTATTGATAACGATCAAAATTCCTTCACCGTAATTTGCTCTAACTTCGGTTGAAGCTTCTTTAAATCCATCTTCAACATCGGCAACATCATCAACATAGATTGATCTTCCGCCGCGCATTGTTACAACTGTTCTTCTGATCTGATCCAAATCTGTATATTCACTTAGCAAAGTTAATTGATAAGTTTTTTCAGGGGTTTCAATAGTTCCGCCCGGTTGAATTCCTCTTCCGAATTGCAATGCCTGCGCAACATCATTTGGAGAAAGATTATAAGATGATAACAGCGTCGGATCCATATTTATATTTATCTGCCGCTCCAATCCGCCTTGTGTTTGAACCGATGCAACTCCCGGAACTCTTTCAAGCAGCGGTTCAATTCTATCTTCGGCAAGTTTTCGCAATTCCGATTGTCCCAAATATTGCGAGCTGAGACTCAAGAAAATTATCGGACTCATAGAAGGATCGAATACGAAAACAAGCGGATCGGAAGCATCTGCCGGAAGAAAATCCCTTACAAAATCAATATTTTTTCTTATATCTGATTCGGCTTGATTCATATCAGTGCCGTACTTGAATTCAAGCGTAATAATTGATGCGCCGGTAAAAGATTGTGAATTTACCTGTTCAATATTCTTAACGCTGGAAACAGCTTCTTCAAGCGGACGCGTTAAAGTGTTTTCAATATCTTGCGGACCAACGCCTTGATAATTTGTAATTACGCCGGCAATAGGAAATTGAATATCCGGGAAGAAATCAATTTTCAGCTGCGTAAATGCAAACAAACTGAAACTTAAAACTATGGCATAAAACATTAATAATGTGATCTGCCTTTTTATTGAAAATTTTGCTAGTATCATATTAAATAAAATCCTTAGTCAATAATATTAACGGTTTGACCTTCTTGAACTATGTTATTTCCAACTACCACAACTTTATCACCGGTATTTATGCCCTCGGTAATTTGAACTCTGCCATCGCTTATCAAACCGACTTTTACTTCATTTAATTTGGCTTTATTGCTATCTGCAACGGTAAAAAGAAAATATTTTCTTACAGGTTCTTGCGTTCCTGTTTCTTTATTAATTCTAACTTCGGTTTGACTTAATAATGCTGTTTCAGGAATAATTATTGAATTCTGAACGGCACTAGTTGCTATCATAAATTCGCCGTACATGCCTGATTTTACTTGTTCATCAGCATTCGTAATTACAATTTCTGCTTGTAAAGTTTTTGAAACCGGATCAATCGCGCGATCAACTGTTACAACTTTTCCTTTGTAATTTTTACCCTGAATTGAAGGAATTGAAACTTCAACTTCCTGCCCGGTTTTTATTAAACCGATATCTTTACTTGCAACTCTAACTTTTGACTGCATAACAGAAGGATCAATTACTTGCGCAACTTGCTGACCTGCCGGAAGCATTTGATTTAACTCAACATAAATTGCAGCAACAACTCCGCTGAAAGGCGCTTTAATTATGCTGTTTTCAAATTGTTCCTGTGCCTGGTTTAACTGCGCGCGTGCTGCTTCAAGTCCTGAAACCGCAGCTTTTCTTTGAGCAGTTGTTTGTTCAAACTGCTGCGTACTTATTGCGCGCTGATTTAATAATCTTTCCATCCTTGAAAAATTTTGCTCGGCAAGTTCAACTTGGGCCTCAGCATTTGCAACATTTGCTTTTGCGGCTTCAAGTCCTTGACTTAAAATAGCATTGTATTGTTTTAAAATTCTTTGATCTTTATTTACTCTGTCACCGGTTTTAACATAGATTTCTTCAATTCTTTCTGAAACCTTGCTGAAAAGAACCTGATCTTTTTCGGCAGAAATTGTTCCCGTAAGTTTTAAAAATCTTGTTAAAGATTCCGGCTGGGCATTGTAAATTCTAACCGGAACAGTTACTTCTTCCTGAACATTGGAATCGTTGCCGCATCCAGAAACAAAAAATATTAATATTGGTAAAAGAAAAATCAGTTTTCTCATTTTAACTTTCATAATTTTAATTCCATATTGTATTGAGTTTTCCGATTGACTTTAATAAAAGCAATTGGTTGATGTTGTAATTGTAAATTCCCTGTAAATATTGCGCGCGGCTGCTGTTATAAAACAATTGCGCATTTAAAACTTCAAGCTGTGTGCTCATTCCTTCTGCGTAAAGCAAATTTGAAAGTCTTAAACTCTCTTTTGATTGCTTCATTGCTTCTTCAAGACTGCGCAAATTTTTAACTGCTTCGTTGAACCTGTAATAATTTTGCTCCACTTCAAGAGAAACCTGGGTTTCTGATTGAAGCTTCATTAAATTTGCCTGATCGGTTCTTATCTTTGCAAGTTGATGATCGATCAATCTTCTTCCGCCTTCAAATAAAGGCCACGAAACCGATAATGTTATTGCTTTTGATCTTGTATAATCTTGCCATGCTAGGTTGTCATCATCCGAAAATGCCTGCTGCTGAATATTTGCCGAAAGGGCAATTGTAGGAAGAAATTGACCAAGCGCAATTTTTTCGCCTTCTTCGGTTGCTTCAACTCTGTAATTCATTGCTTTTAATTCCGGACGGTTTGCCGCAGAAATATTTTTGTATTCATAAAGATCAATGCCTTCAAACTCATCCAGAAAATCTTTTTGAACGAGTGAATCCACAACCACAACCGAATCTTCCAAAGGTAAATTCAAAATCATTTTCAATCTTTGATAAGAAAGAAGTCTGTTTGATTCAGCATTTTCAAATTGCGGAAGTGCCGAAAAATATTGTGCCTGCGCCCTTTGAAGATCAAGTTCGGTTGCGCTTCCTTCGCCATAAAAGGCTTTGACTTGACGAAGATTTGATTCTGCAACTTCAATCGCTTCCTTTGCAGATTGTGCAAGTGAATTTGCAAGAATAATTCCGTAATAAGATTGAAGCGCTTCCAAAACAGTGGATTGTTCGCTTCCTTTTAATTCTTCGCTTAAAGATTTTCGCAAATAATTCTGCGCCCGTGCGTTAAAAAATCTTGAACCGCC
>CBDUBH010000129.1:0-7065 GCA_965365345.1 uncultured Melioribacteraceae bacterium | reverse complement strand
GAATTTGAGTTAAAGCTTCTTCTGCGGCTTTTGCACCAAACTCGGCAATTTGTTCGCCGCCATTAGGAAAGTAAATGTCAAAATGTGTTGTTTGTATATAATACCAGTCAAATTCCTTGTACTGAACTTTATTTTGTCCGAATTGTGCAAAGGCAAAATTAGCAATTCCAAGAAAAATGAACACGGCAAGAAAAAATTTTTTCATGGCAAACTCTAAATTAAATTTAATTATTTTCATCAAGTAAGAGAAAATCCATTTCGCGTTTTTCGATATCTACTCTTATCAATCTTACAGTAACTTTATCGCCCAATCTATATCTGTTTTGAGTTCTTCTTCCGTTCAATGAATATGATTTTTCATCAAAAACATAAAAATCATCATTAAGATCGCGCAATCTTATCAAACCTTCTGCAAGTGAATCAATCAACTCCACAAAAATTCCGAAATTTGTTACGCCCGAAATTACGCCTCTGAAATCTTCTCCGACATGTTTTTCAAGATATTCCATCTGCTTAATTTTTACAGAAGCTCTTTCAGCATTAACAGCATTTCTTTCGGTTGCTGAAGCATGATCGCAAATTTCTTCAAGTTCATTGTAACCGTAAATATCATCTGTTCCGGTTTGAAGATAATGAAATAGAAGTCTGTGCGCCACTAAGTCCGGATATCTTCTGATCGGGGAAGTAAAATGACTGTAATATTTAAAACCTAATCCGTAATGACCAATATTTTGAACCGAATAAACCGCTTTTGCCATTGAACGGATTGCGACTTCGTTTACCAGATCTTCTTCGGCTTTTCCCTTTATATTGTTTAACAATTTTTGGAACTCTTTAGTTTTATTTGCAGCGTTAGGGTTAAAAGAATACCCTAAAGTTTTTACAAAATTTGCAAATTCAACAATTTTTTCCTGATCAGGAAGATCATGAACTCTGTAAACGAAATTCGGTTTTACTTTTCTTCTGACTCCGCCAACATGTTTTGAGACTACTTGATTTGCCAAAAGCATATATTCTTCAATCAAATTGTTTGATTCTTTCAATTCCTTTTTTGTAATTTCAACGGGAATTCCTTCTTCATCCAATCTGAATTTAATTTCAGGTGAAATGAAATTTATGCTTCCGCTTTTCATTCTTGTTTCGCGTAAATTACGAGCAATTTTATTAAGCATTAAAAGTTCATTTGCAAAATCGCCTTTACCTGTATCCAAAACTTCTTGTGCTTCTTCGTATGTAAATCTTCTTTTGCTGTTAATTATAGTTTTTGCAATTTCATAACTTACAACTTTCCCTGATTCTGTCATTTCGGCAATAACCGAAAATGCAAGTCTATCTTCAAAAGGTTTAAGCGAACAAATTCCATTTGAAAGATTTTCCGGAAGCATCGGGATTACTTTTCCAACAAAGTAAACGCTGTTTCCCCGGCGAAGTGCTTCTTTATCGAGCGGAGAATTTTGTTTGACGTAATGACTAACATCAGCAATGTGAATTCCAACCGAATAATTTCCGTTTTCCAAACTTTCAATTGAAACTGCATCATCAAAATCTTTTGCATCTTCAGGATCAATAGTTACAATATTTTTAGATCTTAAATCTAATCTGTTCTCAATTTCTTCAGCAGGAATTTCAGATGGAATTCTATCCGCTTCACTTATAACGTGATCAGGAAAACTGTATGGCAAATTAAATTCTCTTGCCAAAGAAGCAATTTCAGTATCATAAGCTCCGGCTTTTCCCAATATTTCTTTTACAACACCTTCTGGATTGAGTTCCGGAGTTTCCCATGTAATATTTGATACTACAACTTTTTCGCCGGGTTTTGCGCCGTTCAATTTTCCTTTTGGAATGTAAATATCTCTATGAAATTTTACATCATCAGGCACAACAAAATAAAACGATTTATTTTTTTCAAGGATTCCAACAACTTCTTCTTTATTTCGTTTTACAATGTCAACAATTTGTCCTTCAATATTTTTTCCTCTTTTTTTTGCAAGAAGCGAAACTTCAACGGTATCACCATTAAATGCAGTTCCAATGTAGCGCGATGGAATAAAAACATCCTGCATTGATTTATCTTCAAGCACTACAAATCCGTATCCGCCTTCTGTAATTGAAAGCGTGCCGATTAATTTTTTGATAAGTCCTCCGGAATTCAGTTTATATCTTTTTCCTACTCTTGCTAAAAATCCTTCTTCAACAAGGTCAAAAAGTGCTGCTTTCATCGCTTCAATTTGAAATTCTTCGTAAACTTCGAGTCGTTTTGCAATTTCCGGAATTTTAATTGCTAATCCGGGAATACTTTTGAAAAGTGCCTTTAGTCTTTTTTTCATAATGTTAAAATGAGAATTTATATCTGATACCTAATTCGTTAATTTTTTCGTTGATATCAGTAGATTGAATAATGGGTTCTTTTCTTTCAAGACGTATTATCAAATTATTACTTACAAAATATTCAACTCTCCCTGTGGCTCCGGAAAGTGATTCCGAAGTTTGATCGCCATACAAATAGCCCAAAGCGTAACGGACTTTACCGACTTGCCCGATCACACTTAATCTTGTACCGCGCTGGCTGTTTTGAAATTCTATACTTTTTACGGCTTCACCGATTTGTGAATTTATGAAACTCGATAAAACTCCGCTCAGTGCAGATGTTGTATAACCTGAAAGTTCATTCGATAAACTGAAAGCCGCGCCGGTTTTATCTCCTGCGGTTAATTCATTTGTAAATTTTCCGAAAACGATAAATGAAAGTGCATCTGCAGTTGTATATTCGGGACTTGGAATATTATTTTCAATATTTGTTTCGCCTTTGTAAACTGCAATATTTTCTTCATTTGATGCGAGATTTTTTCCGAGTTCACTAACAGGTCCTGTCAATTTAATTTTAACGGCAACTAATCCGGAATCACTTCCGTAGACATGATTTGCTGAATAAGTTGCAGTAACATCTAATCTGGGATCTGTTGGATCGCTTTCAAAATAAATACTTCCGGCAGCATCAAACTTTTTTAATACCTGAAGATATGAACCTTCTTTTAAATTAAATCTTCCTTGTGCAACTCCGCCGCTTTCGTAAAGAATGGCTCCATCCAAAACTGCAACCAATCTTTGATTTGCTTCTCTGTTTATTATAAAAGTTACTTCCGCTTCATCAAAAATCTCCGCTTTTACAGAATAATCAAACGATGATTGAGTTTGAGCATTCGGCTGATGAACCGGGCTGTATTTTTTGGAAAGATTTAATACAGTGTTAAATTCTTTTTCAGATCTGTCAATAGAAGTTGAATCTTCAATATAAATATAATTATAGTCGCTTGTGCTTGCATAAGCCGATTGCTGCGGAATTATTGTAATCTGAGTATTTTTCAGAAGTACTTCGCCCGTAAAATTACTATTTCCGTTATCATAATCATATCTCCAGGTATTTCCGGTTTGAACAACTAAATTTCCTGAAGGAATTACGGCAATTGAAGGTTTTGTTGAACTGCTCAAAACAGCAAGATCCCCAATTAACGCCGTGCTGATTTTCTTCAATTCAAATCCTTCCAGATCAATTTTTCCGCTTCCTCGCAAAATACCATTGTAATTTGTTCCGCCCGCATTTGCTAAAGTCATTTCATTTATCAAAATTGTTTGATCTCGAAAAGTAGTTTCCAAATTTAATGAATAAGGCAAATTATTTTGTTCGGCAAAAAATCTTACATCCTGTAAAGCCAACGTACCGGAGTAATTTGTATTTTCTAAAGTTCCTGTTATTTTTACATCAGCTTCCATTATTCCGGTTAAATTATTTACCGAAGGAATTAGCTCGCCGAACGTATTTAAAAAGAATTCTTCGGATTTAAGCTCAACCGAAATTTCTTCGCCTTCCACGGATCTGTTTTCAACGCCGACAAATCCAAGATCAATCGGGACAAATGCATTTAAACTAAGTTTGGGTTTATTAGTATTATATGCTGAATCCAGAAAAACCACGTTTGCATTTAACCTTTTATTATCGTAATCGGCTTTTGCTTCTAAAAACCCGAATTGCCTTTCATCAACGGCAATGTCATTAATATTTAAATTTAATTTTATTTCGGGATCGTGCAAATATCCTTTCAAAATAACTTCAAGATTAAAATCGGCTTTTAAATTATTTTCCAAACCGGCAAGTTTATTTATAAGTTCGGCATTTATATTTTTAACCTGAAGTTTAAGATCTTCTTTTCCGTCACCGTAAATTGAACCGGCAAGATCAACATATCCGGCGCCTGTATCTTGTTTGATGGTAAGTTTTTCAATTTCGAATAGATCTTTATTGTAATTTGCAATCCAAGTACTGTCATTTACAAGTGTAAAGCCCAGATAATCAAGAGAGAAAGTATCAACGGCAATTGCATATTCATTATTTGTAAGATCAACATTCCCCGAAATTAATGCTTTCATCGAAGTATCAACATCAGAAGAAACTTCAAAATTAAATTTATTTTCTTTCAGATCGGCATATAGAAAAGCGTTTTTAATATCCGTTCCCGAAAAAATTCTTTTCGCCGTTAATTTTGCCTCGGCTGCAAGATTTTCAAAAGCTACCGGATCATTTTCCCTTTGAAGTTTAAGTTCAAGATTCATATCTGAAATGTAAGTAATATTTTCAGGTGAAATTAATCTTAATGAATTGAAATTTAGATTTGTTGAAATTTCAAAAAGATTATTGCTGTTTTTTATGTTTCCTGTAATATTTCCATCCATCCCTATCTGATCAATTCCCGTAAAAAGCGAAATCAACCCGAAATCCGTGATCACTAAATTATAAGCAAGATCAACATCATTTTTTACCAAAGGAGGAACGGTTCTGTTTATTTGAATATTTTTTTCAAATTCTTTTGCCTGAGTTTCATCTTGAAAAAGTGCGACCGGATTGAATTCATAAATTTTTTGAAGAACCGATTGCGTAATTATTTCCGATTCATAACTTAATAACGGAATTAAAACGTCGAGCGAATAATTTCCTGCGATCTGCATTCTGGCAAAATCGGAGTTTATATCAATCAATCTCTCTTCATCGGGTAAAAAAGTGTAAGCAACATTTAAATTTGTTGTATCAATTTTAACATCATTAAATTCCGAATTATAAATCAGCAGATTAAAATTGCTATTCATTTTTTGAAGATCAAAATTTGTTCCAGCAAAAGTAAAATTTAAATTCAGATCTGAATTTAAAGATGTATCCTGAAGAATTCTTTCCAAGTTTAAATTATTGACTTTACCTTGAATTTCGTATTCCGGATTTTCTTCATCAGTAAAATTTAAATTTCCATCAATTTTTAAATCTGCGTTTTTAATTCCGAAAATTGTTCGTAAAATTATTTGTCCGTTTTTTGCCACGGAATTTAATTTTAGTGAATCAATAAAATAATTTTCATACGCGGAATTCAAAAGTTTTACTGAAAGATTTGAATTCATTTCCTTTGGGGAAATTCCTTCGCCTTTTGCCGTTGCGGTTAAATTTATGTTTGTGGGAGCATCAACAATAGATTGTAAATTCAAATTTTTTGTATCGAGAAGAAAATCGTATTTCATTTTTTCTTTGGAAAGATCAAGATTTCCTTTTGCCAGTAAATTTCCTTTATCAATATTTGTTTTCAGTTCAACAAAAAAATCGAGCGGCTTTCCTTTAAAATCAAGAATTATATCTTTTAATTCCAAATTTTTGTATTCCGGAATTTCCATTGTAGGCATAAGTTCGTTAATATTTGCAACAACCAGATTTGAATTATGAAGATGCGCATCAAAAAACATTTCTTCAGGTAAATGCAGTTTTTTTACATTGCCCGAAAGTTCAAGGTGAGTTTGAAGATAATCAATATTCATTTTTCTAATATCGAGATTTCCGTACGTTCCCGAAGCCTCAAAATCAGCCTTAAATGTTCCTTTCATAATATCGGTTGCTGAAACGAAAGTGGTAAGATCCGAAAAATCAAAAACTTTTGCGTAAAGTTTGAAATCAACCGGAGAATTTGCCAGATCTTCATATTCAAAATTCTCGAAGAAATTTACATCTTTAATTTCCGCGCTGAAATTTACATCGGTCGTATTACTTTTCAGGTAAAAATCTTTTACCGCAGCATGATTGTCATTGACTTCTAATTTTCCTTTTAAATCATTCAGCCTGAAATTTGCCAGGTTTGGAATGAAGTGAAATTTTTCAATTTCAAGTTGATATTCATTTCCTTTAATATCTGCGTATGCTTCCAAAGTTAAAAAAAGACTGTCAATTTTTACATCATCAAAATTAAACGCGGCGTATTTTTCGGTGCTTGTAACTTTATCGTAATTTACAAAATTAAGTTTTGTGTTTATCAAATTCAGATCATCAACAACAAAAATAAAAGGAAAAGGTCCGCCTTCGGTTGTATCTTTTTCGCTCGGTTTTGCAAGATGACTTAAATTAAGATCGCCTGTTGAATCGCGCACTAAATTTACTTTAGCATCGTGTAAATTTATTTTTCTTATGTAGATTTTTTTGAAAAGAAGTTGAAGCGGATTTGTATAAACCGATGCTTTTTTTGCATAGATAACAGTATCATTTTCAACCGTAACCAAAGGATTTATCAAATGAATTGAAGTGAAAAGCGTTCCTTCGATTTTATCGACTTTTATTTTTCCGTTTAGAGATGAATTTACGATTTCAAGCGCTTTTTCCCTCAAAATTTCGCGGAATGTTTCGGTCTGCGTAAATCCGAGCAGGATGATAAGCAGCACCGATATTGTTGCCAATACCGCAAGAACGACGTTGATGATTTTTTGAAATGCCGTTCTTTTTTTTTGAGGTTTTGCTTCGGGCATTTTTATTTATGTCTTTCCAGTACAATCTTAATTATATTTGTAGTTGATTGCTCATTTACAAATTTGATTGTTTTAACTTCTCCGCCGTTTTTTTCGACAATATCTTTACCAACAATGTTTTCAATGTTCCAATCAGCGCCTTTTACCAAAATATCGGGAATAATTTTTTCAATCAATTCTTTCGGCGTATCTTCGTTAAAAAAAGTTACGTAATCAACTGATTTAAGATTTGCAATT
>CBDUBH010000128.1:0-7092 GCA_965365345.1 uncultured Melioribacteraceae bacterium | reverse complement strand
CATGTTGGCGCCAAACACGATCTCGACCGTTGTCGCGTTCAGAAAATCGGCCAGATCATTCACATCCTGCTCGGTTCCGACCATCGGAGGCATAAAACGCCGGTACGGTGAGTCAGGCTTGTTCTCGTGCAGCATCCGAATGAAGTTGCCGATGTTCGCGCGGTCATGAATCAAAGCGGAGAAGCACTAATGGGATGCGGGGTTGCAAGCGGCGAAAATCGTGCAATTGAAGCGGCGCAAAAAGCAATTTCATCACCGCTTTTAGAAGGCGTAAGCATTAAAGGAGCAAAAAATATTCTTCTGAATGTTACCGGATCAAGTTCACTTACAATGGAAGAAATTGAAGAAGGCAATAACGTAATTTATGAAGCTGCCGGTGAAGAAGCTAACGTAATTTTCGGTTGGGTAAACAAAGAAGAAATGAATGAATATGTTTCATATACAGTAATTGCAACAGGGTTTGAAAATTCGGCTAAAAAACCACAGCCCCAAAAACCAACCTCAAACTTTTTTACTCAGCAATATACAAGAAATGATATAAATAATTTTGCATCTGCCAAAACAGAAAATTTGGATACTCCGACTTTCATAAGACAAACCGGCAAGCAAAATATGTTTGAAAACGGAAATATTCCACAAGGTAATTTACAATTTGATAAATATAATCCGGTTAAAAATCTGGAAGACAAAAATCCAAATTCATTTAATGATTCTGATGATGATGACAGTTCATCATTTTTGAAAATGATGATGGACTAAAATTTAGTATCAACTAAAATTATTCCGGTAAAACGGAATTATAAAAGGCTGCAAGATTTCTGCTTGTTGTGGTGACAAAGAAAAAACGGTTATAGGCATAAACCGTAAAATGAAATCAGAGCAGCCTTTTATTTTTTATAAAAAATTTACCTTCAGAAATTCTCTGATTTACTTTTGTTTAAATTTCAAATCTTTTGTCAATTTATTCTTAAATCTTCCAGAATATTTTTTATTTCAATGAAAATAGTTTCCATTTTGAATTGCAAATTGCTACACCTTCGTGATACAAAAATATTTATCGTTTTGGCAAATGAATAAAAAATTTTATCTTACCTTTTATAATTATTATTAATTCAACTTTTGATTAACATAATTTTCTTGAATTATTTTCCGGAGATTTAGATGAAAAGATTATTTTTTGTTTTTTTGATTTTTGCTGGAATTTCAAATACTAATTTTTCGCAGGAAAAAGCAATGGCGTGGGATTCTAAATTTGCTCTTGCCGGTGGATTTACTCCCGGCTGGATTATGCCGAATTTTGATGGATTTAACAATCAAATTAAAACTTTGGGTTTGGATGAATTTTCGAATTCCGGATTTTTTGCAACCGGCGGAGCTGGACATGTTTCTCTTCCATTTTTAAGAAATTTCAGAGTGGGCGGAATGGGAATTGGCGGCTCAACAAAAGTTTCTAAAGAAATTAACGGAAGAAATTACGAAGCAAAATATTCCTCCGGATTTGGTGGATTTACAGCTGAATATACTTTTCCGTTTGTAAGTAAAGTTGCAATTTCAGCCGGCGTAATTTTAGGCGGCGGTAATAGAACTTTGGAATTGTATAATAATAACAATGAATTTTCATGGGATGAAATCTGGCAAAATATTCCGGATGTAGATCAACAAGAAAAAAATATTTATAAAAAATTGACAAACAGTTTCTTTTCTGTTACGCCAACGTTACATTTGGATATTCCGTATAAAAGATTTTTTGCATTCAGAATTGGAGCAGGTTATCAAATTGCAGTCAATGAAAACTGGAAAGCAGATAACGGACAAAAGATTTCAAACGTGCCTTCAAATTTGAACAATAATTCTTTTTTCATACAAACAGGAATTTTTATAGGATTTTTTAATTATTAAGGAATAATGATGAAAAATATTTTAGTAACCGGGGGAGCCGGATTTATCGGAAGTAATTATATCAATCATATTTTAAAACAAAGAGATGATTACTTTATCGTAAATTTAGATAAACTTACTTATGCCGGAAATCTGGAAAACTTGAAAGAATCTGAAAACAATGACAGATATCAATTTATAAAAGGCGATATTCAAAATCACGAATTGGTAAATTATATCTTTCAAAAATTCAATATAAATTATGTAATAAATTTTGCTGCCGAAAGTCATGTTGATAGAAGCATTTTAGGTAGTGAAATTTTTTATCGCACAAATGTTATCGGAACAAATGTTTTGCTTGAAGCAGCACGCAGATTTGAAGTTAAGAAATTTTTGCAAGTTTCCACCGATGAAGTTTACGGAAGTTTAGGCGAAACAGGATTATTTTCCGAATCAACTCCACTTTCTGCAAACAGTCCGTATTCATCAAGCAAAGCAGCTTCTGATATGATGGTTATGGCTTTCCATCACACTTACGGAATGCCTGTTGTTATTACTCGATGCTCAAACAATTACGGTCCGCTGCAATTCCCAGAAAAACTGATTCCGCTTATGATAATAAATACTTTGAACGGAAAAAAACTTCCTGTTTACGGTGATGGATTAAACGTGCGCGATTGGATCTATGTAATTGATCATAACGAAGCAATTGATCTGGTTTTTGAAAAGGGAAGAGAAGGCGAAATTTACAATATCGGTGCCAGCCAGGAAATGAAAAATATTGAAATCGTTAAATTGATATTAAATAAGCTCGGCAAATCAGAAGATATGATCGAATATGTAAAAGACAGACCAGGACATGATAGAAGATATGCTATTGATTCAAGTAAAATTCAAAATGAACTCGGCTGGAAACCAAAACATAAATTTGAAGAAGCTATTGAATTTACAATTGATTGGTATTTGAAAAATGAAAATTGGTGGAAAAGAATAATCTCAGGCGAGTATCAAAAATATTACAAAGATCTTTACGAAAACAGATAATTGAAATTCGGTTTTATTGAAATTAAAAATCCTCTTTACAAATATTGTTCAGAGGATTTTATTTTTTAAACTTTCTGCTCATCTTTTCTAAAACTTCCAAGGCATAATCAACTTCTTCAATTGTATTTTGTGCGCCAAAGGAAAACCGGATTGTTCCTTGTGCATCATCGGAATTCCTGCCCATGCTTAAAATTACATGTGAAGGCTTCAAAGTTCCCGATGAACACGCGGCTCCGTTTGATGCGGCAATTCCGTTAATATCCAAATACATTAAAATACTTTCGGCGTCGTTTTTATAAAAATCACTTAAAAAAGTAAGACTTAAAATATAAGGAAAATTTGAATCTGCGGAATTTAATTTTATTCCGGTTGAATCAATATTCGAAATTCCATTTTTGAAATGATCTTTAATCTCAGAAACGATTTTAAAATTTTCTTCAAGATTTTTATTTGCAATTTTTACGGCTTCAGCAAAGCCGATAATTGCCGCAACATTTTCGGTTCCGCCGCGTCTATTTCTTTCCTGTGAACCGCCAAAAATCAACGGCTGAAGCGGAGTTCCGCTTTTTGCGTAAAGTGCGCCAATTCCTTTTGGACCATTAATTTTATGGGATGAAACTGCAAGTGAATCAACATTTAAATCTTTTACATCAATTTTGATTTTGGAAAAAGATTGAACTGCATCAGTATGAAAATATGAATTTTTTGAATGCGCAATTTTTGTAAGTTCTTTAATATCATTAACCGCGCCGGTTTCATTGTTTACTTGCATAATTGAAACAAGCGAAGTTTTATCGTCAATCAAATTTTCCAAAATTTCAGGATCAACAATATTTTCGGAATTTACATTTAATAAATTTAAATCAAATCCTGATTTACCTAACTCTTCGTATGCATCCAAAACGCAATGATGTTCGGATTTTGAAGCTACGATCTTTTTCTTTCCTGAATCAAAAAAATCGGTTTTTGCAATTCCGAAAACAGAGAAATTATTTGCTTCGGTTCCGCCGCTCGTAAAATATATTTCACCTGCATCGGCATTCAGAAAATCAGAAATTACTTCGCGCGCTTCTTCAATTGCTACTCTTGTTTTTCTTCCGAATGAATGAATTGATGAGGGATTGCCGAAATTTCCGGAAAGATATGGAAGCATTTTTTCAACAACCTTTGGATGAATTTGAGTTGTTGCGGCATTATCAAAATAAACTAACTTTTTAGTCATTACAATTTAATTCATAGATTGATTTTATTCCGCGTAGAACAAGATCATCAATAACTTCGTGTGCTATGGAAAGATTTTGAGAAATGTATTTTGAATTACCGCCGGTGATAAAAATTAAAACCGGTTTATCTCCAGATTCTGTTTTAATTTGAACATAAACCTTTTCTATCAAAGCAATCGTTGAATAAATAACACCGCTTGCAATTGCGCCTTTAGTATCATCAGCAATTAGTCCGGTTAAATCATCGCCCGAAATTTGCGGAAGCTGCGCCGTTCTTTGATTAAGCGAAGCAAACATAGTTTCAATGCCGGGCATAATTATTCCGCCTTTGTAAACCCCGCTTGATGAAACCAAATTAAAAGTTGTTGCCGTTCCGCAATCTATCACCAGAATTGAAGCGTCGGGATTTTCATTTTTAGATTTGAATATTGAATAAGCGCCTTCCGATGCGCAAATTCTATCAATTCCTAATCCGTTTTTCGGATTATAATTTATGTTCAATCTGAAATTTAAATCATGATTAACAATTAGCGGAGTTACTTTAAATTGGGATTCTATTTTTTCGCGCAGTTCAAAATTTAATTTCGGAACAACCGATGAAATTGCGGCATCAGAAATTTCATAGTTAGAAATTTCATAAAATGAAAATTCACCGGCAGAATATTTTTTGAAAAAGATCAGATCGTCTTTATCAAATACAGCAATTTTGATGAATGAATTTCCTATGTCGCAAGCCAAAAACATTATCTTAAACTCACATCGCCAAAAGTTATTGTTTCAGTTTGATTTTTATCTGTGCGTAAAATTAAAAAGCCGCGTTCATCAACATCTTCAAAAATTCCGGATTTGCTCACTTTTTCATCACTCACGGTAATTCTTTCGCCAAGCATTCTGCATTTATTTTTCCAGCTTTCAATAATTTGCTGCGGATTATAATCTAATATAATCAATAATTCTTCAAAATTATTTAAAATTTCGCTTAATAATCTTTCTCTATCGGCAACCATATTTGCTTCTTTTCGCACGGAAGTTGGAGTTAAAGCGTAAGTACCGTGAAAATCAACCTGATTTACGTTAAGTCCGATCCCGATTACAAGCTTATCAATTCTATTTCCTGATGAAGTTGATTCGATCAAAATTCCGGCAATTTTTTTACCTGATGCCAAAACATCATTCGGCCATTTTACGCTTGCGCTGAGTTGATATAAATTATCAAGCGCATGAACAACTGCTAAAGAGGCGGCAAAATTCAAAAGATAAATTCTATCTTCTTTAAATTTTCTTTTTAGTAAAATTGAAAAGGTAAGATTTTGTTCTTTGTTACTGTACCATTTTCTGTCTTTCCTTCCGCGACCGGCTGTTTGTCTTTCGGCAAGCATTACCGAACCATCATTATCAATTTTGCTGTTTGAATCAAGCAAAGCAGCATTTGTAGATTCTATTTCATCAACGTAAATAAAATTCCTTCCGATTATTTCCGTATCAAGTTTGATATCAAATTTTTCTATTTCGAACAATATATTTACCTAAAAATTTAAAATTGAATTGAAATAATACCTATAAGTTAATCTTTTTTCAATATGTAAAATTGTCATACAATTTCAAAATGAATTTTAATATGTGAAATTTATGCGTAATAAGTGACTTAATGTCAAATTCAATTAATCCATGCTTTTTAAAAAGTTGAAATTAAGATCAAAAATCAATTTTATTTTATTGGCACAACTATTGCAAAATAAACTAACGGTAAAAATAAAAATCAAATAATTTTGTTGAAAATATTTATTACTGAGAATTCTAATAAGAATTTCCGTTCAAATTAATCAATTGAAATTAAATGAAAGTTTTAGATATATAAAAATATGGAATTGAAAATTAAACAGGAGAATTAAATGGGTAAAATAATAGGAATTGATTTAGGAACTACAAACTCATGCGTTGCGGTGATGGAAGGAAATGAACCGGTTGTAATTCCGAATTCCGAAGGTACAAGAACAACTCCATCGGTTGTAGCTTTTACAAAAACAGGAGAAAGGTTAGTTGGACAGCCGGCAAAAAGACAGGCAGTTACAAATCCTAAAAAAACAGTCTTTTCAATAAAAAGATTTATGGGAAGAGTAATGGGCGAAGTTACTTCGGAAATGACAAAAGTCCCGTACGAAGTTGTACCAGGTGAAGGTAATTCTGCCCGCGTTAAAATTGATGACAGAATGTACTCTCCACCGGAAATTTCCGCAATGATATTACAAAAAATGAAAAAGACCGCAGAAGATTATTTAGGCGAAGAAGTTTCTGAAGCGGTAATTACTGTTCCTGCTTATTTTAATGATGCACAAAGACAAGCAACAAAAGATGCAGGCGAAATTGCAGGATTAAAAGTTAGAAGAATTATAAATGAACCTACTGCCGCAGCATTGGCTTACGGTTTGGATAAAAAGAATAAAGATCAGATAGTTGCAGTTTACGATTTAGGCGGCGGAACTTTTGATATTTCAATTCTTCAATTAGGCGAAGGTGTTTTTGAAGTTAAATCAACAAACGGTGACGGACACTTAGGCGGCGATGATTTCGATCAAAGATTAATTGACTTCTTGGCTGATGAATTTAAAAAACAGGAAGGCATTGATTTAAGAAATGACGCTATGGCATTGCAACGATTGAAAGAAGCAGCTGAAAAAGCAAAAATTGAACTTTCATCTTCAATGCAGACCGATGTTAATTTACCGTTTATCACTGCTACACAAGATGGACCTAAACATTTGAATCTTTCAATCACCAGCGCAAAATTTGAGCAATTGATTGATGATCTGATTCAAAGGACTGCCGGACCCTGCGAAAAAGCAATGAAAGATGCCGGAGTTATTCCATCACAAATTGATGAAGTAATTTTGGTAGGCGGTTCAACTCGTGTTCCGAAAGTTCAGGAATTAGTTAAAAATTTATTTGG
>CBDUBH010000127.1:0-7108 GCA_965365345.1 uncultured Melioribacteraceae bacterium | reverse complement strand
CATGGCAAAACAGAGAAGCTTATACAAAATGGTCGCCTCATTACTATGTGCAAAATTTCAAAACTCCAATGCTTGTAGTTCACAGCGCAATGGATTTAAGAGTTCCTGAAGAACAAGGATTTCAATTATTTACATCGTTGCAAATGATGAAAGTTCCGAGTAAATTTTTATATTACCCTGATGAAACGCATTTTATCAGCAAACCGCAAAATGCTAAACTTTGGTGGAATACAATTTTTGATTGGTTTGATCAATTTAAAAAGAAATAACTTTTTAAAAGGAAATAAAAATGAGCAAAGATGTAATTAATTACAACGGCTACGAATTTGATTTTACGACCGAAGAAGAATTCAACAGAAATAAAAAAATTGTTGAAAGCAATATTTGGTACAAAGTAGAAAAATTCGGAAAGAAAATTTCTTTTTTAAAAGATGTAGTTGCGCTTTACAATTACATGAAAGATAAAAGAGTCGGCTGGCACCGCAAAACAATTGTTGTTGCAGCGCTTTTATATTTCATTTTGCCGTTGGATGCAATTCCTGATTTAATTCCGATCTTCGGATATTTAGACGATATGGGAGTAATAGCTTCCGTACTAAAATATTTAGGAAAAGAACTTGTTCCGTATTATGATTAAAAAATGGAAAGATTCAAAGATAAAAAGATTAGTGCCAAAGGCATCCCTGCGGGAAAAGATTGTAAAAAAGGTAAGCCGTCATTCTCGTGTCCCGATTTAATCGGGAGAATTCTTTCTTCAAAATATGATTTTTCACTAATGTTTATTCGTAGAGATGAGATATATCTCATCTCTACATTTTAAAAACGTAAATTCTTTAATTAAAATTTACAATTAATATTTTTCAGTTTGAAAAAACGTAGGGACGTAGCATGCTACGTCCCTACATAATTTGAAATTCAAGATCCTCTATCATTAAATTCTTCATTATTCTATTTCTAAAAAATCACAAAAAATCCCGTATTTAAATTTTAATCTGAAAAATCTAAAATCAATTTTTTATATTGAAATAATAAATCAAAATAAATTGAAAATTAATTTCAGGAAAATTATGAACTTCAAAATATTGAGCAGCGAATTTGTACATAAAGGAAAAGTTTTTGATCTACGTGTTGATCAGATTCAATATAACAGCGGAAATTCAGGTGTGCGTGAAGTTGCCGTTCATCCCGGCGGCGCAGTTGTAGTCGCAATTACAGATCAGGAAAAAATAATTTTGGTAAAACAATTCAGATATCCTTTGGAAAAAATTATTTTGGAATTGCCCGCAGGAAAATTAGATCATAACGAAGATCCTTTGAATTGCGCAATCCGAGAACTTGAAGAAGAAACCGGCTATACGACAAATGAATTTGTAAAATTGGGATCGATAAATACAACTCCCGGATTTTGCACTGAAGAACTTCACATCTTTCTTGCAAAAAATTTAAAAGAAGGCGATCATAAAAGGGAAGAAGGCGAAGAAGGAATGGAAGTGCTTGAACTTTCGTTAGATGAAATTGATGAAATGATTATGAAAGGCGAAATTAAAGATGCAAAATCAATAAGCGGAATTTACATGGCAAAAAATTATCTAAAAAAAAACTGAAGATCTTTTAAAAAATTTTGATTGGAATTTCAAACGCTTCGATTTAACGAAGCGTTTTTTATTTCTGCCAAAATTAATTTTCATTCAAAACTATCAACCAAAAAAATACTTCGCTGATTTTACATATTCATTTTTAACTTTGATCTGATCAAAAAAACTTAATATTAATTTAACACTCGCAAAAATAAATAATTATTAAATTTGATTTATAAATTTATAGAGAAAATATTTTAACGGAGAAAAATAAATGCGCAAATTATTACTTGTTCTGCTAATTCTGCCTGCCATGGTTTTTGCCCAAAATGAAAAAGATCAAAACGATTTCGAAGAAAAGATCAGATCATTTATCAATTCATTTTCAAAATTAAAATTTTCCGGATATGTTCAAGCGCAATATCAAAATGCTGAAAGCAACGGAATCAGATCATTTTCCGGCGGAAATTTCCCTGAAGATGTAAAATCAAGATTTATGATCCGCCGTGCAAGATTCAAAACAGAATATCAAAACGATAAAAATTCAGCGGTAATTCAAATTGATGTTGCTCCAAACGGCGTTACAATTAAAGATGCTTATTTAGAAATTTTTGATCCGTGGACAAAATCGATCGGAATTACAACAGGATATTTTATTACGCCGTTCGGATTTGAAAATGATTTTTCTTCAAGCAGAAGGGAAACTCCCGAAAGATCTCGAATGATTCAAGTTTTATTTCCCGGACAAAGAGATTTAGGCGCGCAGTTAAATGTTTTCCCCAAAAGCGGCGCATTAAGTTTTTTCAATCTTAAAGCGGGAATTTTTCACGGAACCGGCGGAAACGAAGTTGATAATAATAAAGATTTTATCGGAAGATTGGGATTTAACATTCCGGCAAAAAACAAAGATCTGACTTTAAGCGGCGGAGTTTCACTTTACGCGGGAAAAGTAAAAAATAGAAATTCTCAGGTAATTGATTTTGAAAATTTTACCGGCGGAACAATTGATTCAATTTCAAATTTGAATGAATATTTTGATAGAAAATACTACGGCGCGGATCTTCAACTCGGCGCAAAAGTTCTGCCTTTCGGAAAAACAATTTTACGTGGCGAATTTGCAACGGGAGATCAGCCCGGCACAGCAAAATCAAACAGATTTTATTCATCAACTGATCAACTTTATTTAAGAAATTTTCTCGGTTACTATGTTTATTTTATTCAATCGCTCGGCAAAAAAAATGAACTTGTTGTTAAGTATGATGTTTTTGATCCGAATACGGATGCCGCCGAAAATGATTTTAATTCAACCGGAAGTTTATTGACGTCGGAAGATTTGAAATTCAGTACTTTGGGATTTGGAATAAATCATTTTTGGGATTCAAATATTAAATTTATGCTTCATTACGAACTTGTTAAAAACGAAGAAACTCCGATGTTTAAAAATTCAGCAAAGGATCTTAAAGATGATGTTTTAACTTTCCGCATTCAATATAAATTTTAATTTTGATTTTGCTTAAATTAACGGAAGCCGGAATTTTCCAGCTTCCGTTTTTATTTTAAAAATTTCAAATTAACTTAAACAAAAAATTTTCGATTAAAATATTATACCTGTTTCAAAATCCAAAAAAACAATGGAAATCAGATGAAAACAATTTTTGCTTTTTTGATCGCTATAAATTTTTTAGCATTTGCGCAAACCGGAAAAAACGAGATCCAAAATAAATATAAAGGATCTTCGGTTTTGGGAAACGGAAAAATTTGCGTTGTTTATTCTGATGATTTTCGCGTTGGCAATGATTCGCTTCAAAATGGAATTCAACATTTCTATTTTAACGATTTTACAGCAGATTATATTTATTCAACAAGATTTGAAATTTTTGATCAAAGCGGAACTAATATAAATTCAAAAAAAGATGAAATTATTTTAGATGATTTTTTTACAGCAAAAACAGTTTCAATCTTGGAAAATTATGATGAAAAATCAGTTACATGTTTTGTTCATCCAAATGATGTCGCAATTTTAACAATGAATTTTAACGGCGAAAATTCACTTATGAAACAAAGATTCATTTTGAATTTCAGGAAGAAAATTTTTGCGGAAAGAATTATTGAACTTCAAAATTTACGGCAGGAAAACGGAATTGCAATTACAAAATGGACAAACGGAAACTTTATAGCGGTTGCTTCAAAAAATCCTAATCACAATTTATTTGCGCGCGATTCAGTTGTAGAAATTTCAAGCAGAATCGGGAACAAGGATAAAGTTGAAATAATTATCGCCGCTTCAAATTCATTCCGCGAAGTTATTACAAAAATTGAAAAATTGCGAAGGGAAAATGATTTGTTTTCATCAGCTGAAACTTATTGGAATAATTGGATGGATCGCGGATTTTCACCTGACTTTTCATCGCAGGGAAATGATTCAACTTTATTTTCTGATTTTTACAAAAGAAATTTATACAGCGTAAAATCATCAAATTTGAACGGACAATTTCCAAATAATTTATTTGAAGAATTTGATCAGGAAAGATCGCCGGAAATAATTTTACGCGATGCTTTAATGTGCGCAAGAGTTTTTATTTTAACGGATCATTTTGAAGAAGCAGCGCAGATAATAAATTTCTGGAAGCAAAAAAGAATTCAGCAAAGGTCAAGAAGCGAAAAAAAATCCGCATACAAAAATTACGCTGTTAAAAGTAATTCGGAAGATGAAAAAATCTCCGGTGAATTAAATGCAAGCGTAAACGGATATTTCATTCAAATTCTGGAAATGTATTATAATAAAAAAAATGTTTGGCTTGCTGATAAAAATTTCATTTATGAGCTTGCCGATCATCTTGTAAAAAATATTGATCAAAATAATTTGATAAACGAAAGCGCAAGCGAAAATTTAACAGAATATTTACCTTCCACAAATATGATTTCCGCCGCTGCGCTAAAAACCGCATCAAAAATTGCCGAAAGTTCAGGCGATAAAAATATATCGGATGAATATAAAATCTCCGCGCAAAAAATTTCATCATCATTAAAATTTATGTTTGACGAAAAACGAAAAACTTATGTTGATGTGATAATTCCGGAAAGCAAAAATTCAAGCGATCAAAATATTACTGCACAAGATACTTTTTATTTGTGGAACACTTCAATGAATTTAGGAATTTTGTGGGGATTTGAAAACACAAAAGAAGCCGAACTTTCGAATTTGTTTTACATAAAAAATACTTTTAAAGATAACGGCGGCGTCCAATATTTTGACGAGCCGGATGCAGGATCAAATTCATACGGTCACGATTTGTTTTTCTTTACAACTGCAGCTTCCGCACAATATCATTCAATTTACGGAAGCAGAAAAACGGCAAAGGAAAATATTGATTGGATGATGGCAAAATCAAATATTTACGGATTGATGCATGAAAGAATTTGTAATGATCAAAATGATTGCTCACCGGTTTCGCCTGATTTTTTAAGCTGTGCAGAGTTTGTTGCCGCAATTATTAATTACAACGAACACACTTTTGAACAAAAATAATTTCATTAAAATTAATTAAAAAACAATTTGAAGTAAGTAAAAATAATTGCAGTTGCTAAATCAAAAAAAATAGATTATTTAGCTAATGAATTCAGGAAGAAGTAATTTGATTTAGAATTTAAGAATAATGGGAAAAAGTATTGTTTTCCAAATAAAAAAACGAAAAAATTAAATTAAAAATTCAAATTGTGTTTTGAATTTGGCAATCTTTTTTATATTATTTTTAAACCTTGCTTATTAAGAAAGGAAATCCCAAAAATAAAACGCGAGAAATTCTGATGCCCGGTAAAAGTCAACATAATCCTTATTACATTTTATTGATTGAAGATAACGATGAAGATATTAAACTGATACAAGAAGCCTTTAATGAAATTTCAACCCCAAGTAAATTGGAGGTTATAAAACATGGTGCGGAAGCTTTAGAAATTTTGCATAAAAAAGAAGAAAGCGATGATCATCAAACTCCGGATCTTATCATTTTGGATCTTACACTTAAAAATGATATAAACGGAATGGAAATATTAAGACACATAAAAAATGATGATGCGTTAAAAAAGATCCCCGTAATAATTTTCAGTATGTCAAGCGCACAAAAAGATATTGATGAAAGCTATAAACTTAATGCAAATTGCTATATTTCCAAACCGATCCAATTTGATAAACTTTTAAAAATCATAAAAGAAATTGAAAACTTTTGGTTCGGCTTAGTAAAGTTACCAACAAGAATTTAATCCCAATGAATCCGACACAATAATTCAAAGAGGCAGGCGCAAAAATGTTCGATGAGATCAAAGTTTTAATGATTGAAGATAATCTTGGGGATGCAAGACTCATAAATGAAATGATAAAAGAAGTTTCGGGAGTCACAGTAAAGTTGGAACATTCGCTTAGACTTTCCACTGCGCTGGAAAAAATAAAACAAGAAAAAATTGATGTTGTACTTTTAGATTTAGGTTTGCCCGATAGTAACGGTTTAAATTCAGTTACAAGAATAATGGAAGTTTCAAAAACTTTGCCTATTGTTGTTTTAACCGGATTTGAAGATGATGATATTGGAATGAAAGCCGTAAAAATGGGCGCGCAGGATTATTTGATCAAACTTCAGATTGACAGCAATCTTTTAGTGCGATGTCTGCGTTACGCAATTCAACGGAAAAAAATGGAATTATCGCTTCAGCAAAATAACAGAATTATAAGTGCAATAAGCGATTTTATTGTTTTTCTTGATAGAAACGGAACAGTTTTAAATTTGGATGGCGATCATAAAATTTACTTTGGCAATGCTGATGTTCAATCAAAAAACATTGAAGAAATTTTTCCGAAAGAAGTAACGGAAAAAGTTTTGCAAAGCGTTGGTGAAGTTCTTGAAACAAAAAACATGATAGTTTTTGAAACTAATTCCGAAGGAAAAGATTGTTACGAATTCAGAATGACAACGCTCGAAAGTGATATAATAATTTTATTCATAAAAAAATTAAACAAAGTTTCATCCTGCCAAAATTAATATTTACCGGAATCTTTAAAAACGGAAATTTATCTTTTTGAAAAATCCGTTTTTAATTTTTCCGGATTGTTATTTGCGGGATATCAAATTCAAAAGAGAAATCTTGAAAGCAAAATTTCCAAACGGTTTATTTTATCTTGAAATGCTTTATCAAAATGATTTTCCGATAACAAACTTACCGGATTTTTCCTTAGATTTTTTAAGTTATCATTTTATTTTAGATAAGATGAGATCCGTAAATTTTAAAGAAAATCAATGTATATAAAATTAATTTTTTTTGAAAGAAAGTTTTATTGAAATGCAGTTTTTCAAAAAAGAAAATATTCTATTTATACTTAATTTATTTTTGCTGGTAGTAATTTTTATTATAGATCTTATCTATCCATCCAAAATATTCATCTGGCTTTTATACCTGATTCCTGTTTTAATAACTTCATCGGAATTAAGCAGAAAAAAGAATAACATTGTTGCAGCCGCGGCTTCGGTTTTAATAATAAC
>CBDUBH010000126.1:0-7270 GCA_965365345.1 uncultured Melioribacteraceae bacterium | reverse complement strand
GGGATTTTATGTTTTGGTTGGCGCATCAATGCCGAGCGTTTTAGTTGAAGCAGGATTTTTGTCAAATAAAAATGACGAAAAATATCTGGCGAGTAAATCCGGGCAAACCGAAATTGCCGAATCAATTTACCAGGCAGTAAAATCTTTTAAAGAAATGTATGAAAAAGATCTGCGCGCCGGTTTGTAAAATTTCATTTTGAAAATTTTTTATTAAGAATTTCTTTAAATGAATTTTTGATTTAATTTGATTGAAATTTTTCAAGATTCAAAATTTGTTTATTAACTTGTTAGTAAAAATTTAACTGCTGCAAAATGAATGAAATTGAACTTGCCGATTTTGATGAAAAACAGATCCAGCTTTTAATTTCATGGATTCCCGATGAAGAATTTAACATTCTTTGGGGCGGCTATTAATTAGGATTTCTACTCACCGGTAAGATCTTATCAGATCATATTCAAAAACAAAAATGTTTTTGCATTTCTCGCATTTAAAAACAGCTTACCTTTCGCCTATCTTGAATTGATGAAAATTGAAGAAAAAATTTATAAGATTTGCAGAGTTTTGATCGGCGTTAAAAATGATCGCGGAAAAGGTTACGGCAAATTACTTGTGCAAAAAATGATTGAAATTGCAAAAAGTAAATTAGAAGCAACTAAGCTCCGGCTGGCTGTTATTGAAAAGAATACATCCGCATTAAATTGCTATCTTTCACTCGGATTTTCAATTTATTAACGCGAAGAAAGATCAAGAGAATTTAATGGCGAATATTTATCGCTTTTACAAATGAGAAAAATATTATAAAAAAATATTTTTTTCCGGAAACTTTTGAAACTTTGTTACGTCTTAATTTTCGTAAATAAAAAATAAGTTGTAATATCCGGTTTTATTTAATACTCAATTCTATAAAATAATTTTTTTGATTTAAATTCAAAAGATTTAAATTTAAAGGAAAATTTGATTATAAATAAAAATAGATAAAGTATCTTGTATTTTACAATAAATTAAATTAGCTTTTATTCTAACCAAAATTTAAGAGGGTATATGAAAAACATTTTCAGGTTATTTGCGTATTTTTTGGTCGCTTCAACATTAATTCTTTCAGGTTGCGGCGATGATGATGATGATAATCCTACTGATCCCGGTAACGGCGGCGGCGGAAATGCTACTTCGATAAGCGGCACAATTCAAATGTGGCCTTTGGGTAGCGGTAAAACCTTAAAAGCTCAAGTTGAAGATGATAACGGAAATTTATATGATGTTGGTAGCTCAGAAATTTCAAGCAACGGTGCATTTTCACTTCAACTTTCTAATCCTCCTGCAGAAGCATTAACAGCATCCGATCTTTCATTTGAAGATTTAACCGGTGATCCTTCAGCAAATTGTACAGGTGGATTAACTGCAAGTGATAATACTGCAAAAGCAGCAAATTTATCTTTATATGTTTATGATGGTGCTAATAATGTAGGTGAAATCATTAAAGCAAAAATTGATCAAACAACTTTCAGTTTTGGCGGAATTGCAACCTGGACTTATCTTGATAAACCGGTAAGCGTAAACGGAACAGTTAATTGTACATCAGAAGGTGATGGTTATAATTATGAATATTCAATTACTGCAAATCTTTCAATGCAGCAAGGATGGAATGTTTCTACTATTAATGCACAAGTAAGTTTCCCTGATTCAACAACTATTGTTTCTAACACAACTTTACAAAACGGCGAAGCTCAAGGTATGATTTGGTTTTTTGATGATGGTAGCGGCGTAGGAAAAATTAAACCTAAAAAATAATTTCTTGAAAATAATTTTCTGTAGAGACGTAGCATGCTACGTCTCTACAATATAAAATCTTTCTAATCTTTGTAATTTTTCATTCCAAATAATGATCAATAACTTTTTCAACTGCTCTATCACAAGCCGAGCAAAATGGTTTGTTTCCTTTGCTGAACATTAAGCAATCAAGCATTGATCTGTACATCCCTTGTGATGAATATCCGGCACCTTCAAATGCACCTGTTTTACCGGTAAATTTACTTTTCTGTAAAAACTTATCCATTTTTTCTGCGTGAGTTTTGCTTAATTCTTCGCCTTCAATCATTAATTTTGCTGCTTCTTCATCTTTTCCGTTTCTTTTTAATTCAGCAATTTTATTATTAATTTCCCTGCGTTTTTTCTGATATTCCATATCTTGTTTGTCATATTCAGCCTTTTCCCAAGGAGTAGGAATTTCAATTTTTTCGGAAGCAAGATCTTTCCATTTTAAATTTTGCTTATCTAAAAGTGTGGTAATATTCGGTTCAACCGGTTCAATTCCTTTTGTGTAAAAATCATTATAAGCAACATCAGAAGTGTAATATTCATCAGCTAAGCCGGCAAATGAATGTCCGAATTCATGCAAGAATAAATAATCCTGCCATTGGTTATCAGATGTAAAAGTGCAGAATAAATTGTAGATTCCGCCACCACCGTAACGCTCGTGATTTACCATAATGTAAATTGCATCGTAAGGCGCAAAAGCTGCAAGATCGCGCATCGCTTCATTATCTTCTGTGAGTAAATATCTTTCGGAGCCGAGAGAATTAAAAGTAGAATTTAAAACCGTTTTCTTAAAAATTGCGCGGTCAGGTTCATCGCAGCCGCTTTCTTCCGAAGGTTTGAAAACTCCATAAATATTAAAATCATTTTTGCGTGATTTGTACGGCTCTTTTGATAAATGAACTTTGGTAAATTTTTCAAGATCGGATTTGAATTTTGCTTCTTCGTTTTTGGTGTAGCCTTCGCCTAAAATTACAATATCAACTTTTGAATGCGGATCGCCGCTTTTTATTCCTTCATAAACTTTTACTTTTTCATCTTTCGGTTCTTCGCGGATTATTGAAATATCGCTTGGATCAATTTTTTGTTCAAAAAATTTATTTAATTTATTTTGCTTATCGCGGATTTCCAAAGTGAATAAAACATTTTTTTTAGGATAAGGAAGCAGAACGGTTTCGTGGTAAGTTCTTTTGATTCCTTTAATTCCTTCATCGCTTAATTTGTACTCGCCGAAATAACTGTCAAATCCTTTTGAGTAAATTAACTTTCCGCTTTCCAGATCGTAAATTTTTGCGTAATATCTTCCGTTGTTAAAATTATCAACAAGATTTTTACGGCTTCCCGCCCAAATTCCGTAGCGGTAAATTTGATCAACCGTAACTTCTTCTTCTGAATTATTTCCTATATGAAAATAATCAATACGCATTGTTTTATCTTCAAAAAACTTTTCAAACTCTGCAAAATTTTGCGCATTTAAATTCATAGTTAAAACCAAAAAAATTATTGAAAGAATATATTTCATAAAATCTCCTTTTAATTTAACTTAAAATTAAGGAAAAAATTTTACACTATCAGAAAAAGTATTGACATTATTTAATTTAATACATAAATTAGTGTTGTAACATTAAATGTTACTACATTAAATATAAAAGAAAGGGTTCAAAAATGTTAAGATTAAAAAGTTCATTACTCGCATTATTATTTATTTCATTTTCCGTATTTGCACAAAAAGCAGAATGGAAAGTTGACGAAGCGCACTCAAACGTGCAGTTTACAGTAAGTCACATGGTTATTTCTGATGTTACCGGAAGTTTCAACGAATACAGCGCAAACGTAACTTCTGAAGGTGATGATTTTACAAAAGGAAATATTGAATTTACAATTAACACAAAAAGTATTGATACCGATAACGAAAAAAGAGACGAACATTTAAGAAGCGATGATTTTTTTAATGCTGAAAAATATCCTTATATAACTTTTAAAGGAAAATCGTTAAAAAAAGTTGAAGGAAAAAAATATAAACTTCAAGGCGATCTTACAATTCGCGATGTTACAAAACCTGTAACTTTGGATGTTGTTTATAACGGAACGGTAAAAGATCCTTGGGGAAACACAAAAGCGGGATTCAAAATTAACGGTGAAGTAAACAGATTTGATTATAATTTGAAATGGAACAATCTGCTTGAAACCGGTGGTGCTGTAGTCGGTAAAGATGTTGAACTAAAAGTTGATCTTCAACTTGTTAAACAAACAGAGACCGGTGTAAGTAAAAAATAGTTTAAGAAATTTAGAATTAAGAATAATTGTAAGGAAATTTCAATTTGGGAATTTACTCAAATGAAATTTCCTTATAATAAAATAAAGAATGCGAAGGTAATTTATGTTAAACGAAATTATTGAAAAAAGAAGAAGTATAAGAGCATTTTCAAATGAAACTTTAACCGATGCTCAAATCAATGTATTGTTTGAAGCGGCTAAAAAAGCGCCTTCTTCAATGAATGAACAGCCGTGGAATTTCATCTTTGCCGAAAGAAACGATAAAGAAAATTTTGATAAAATGCTGAAAATTCTGAATGAAACAAACAGAATTTGGGCACAAAATTCCGCGCTGCTCGTTTTAAGCGTAGCAAAAATGAATTTTGATTTTAATGGAAAAGAAAATAAATACGCTTATCATGATGTTGCACTTGCTGAGGCAAATTTAATTTTTCAGGCAACATCAATGAATTTATACTCGCATGTTATGGGCGGATTTAATCCAAGTCTTGCAAAAGAAATTTTTGAAATTCCGGATGGATATGAACCTGTTGCGGCAATTGCAATAGGATATAAAGGCGATACGGAAAATTTGCCGGAAAATTTACAGCTGCGCGAAAATTCCGTAAGCACAAGAAAAGAAATTTCCGAATTTGTTTTTACCGGAAAATTTGGCGAGGGAATTCTTGAAAGATAGATATTGCGAAAGTAAAATAATTTTAAGAGAAGAAGATAATTTTTAAAAATAGATAATGATTTTAGGAAAAGGAAAACAAAATGAAAACAATACACAGAGCAGATGAAAGAGGAAAAGTTGATATTGGCTGGCTGAAATCAAATCACAGTTTCAGTTTCGGAAATTATTATAATCCAGAAAAAACGGGATTCGGTTTGCTTCGCGTTTTAAATGATGATTATGTTGAAGGCGGACAAGGATTTGATACACATCCGCATAACAACATGGAAATTTTTACCTTAATGCTTGAAGGCGAACTTGCGCATAAAGACAGCATGGGAACAGGCGCGGTCATTTATCCTGATGAAATTCAAATAATGTCAGCGGGAACCGGAGTTTACCATTCTGAAGTAAACAATCGTGAAGATGTTCCGGCAAAACTTTTGCAGATTTGGATATTTCCGAAAGAAAGAAATATTACGCCGCGATATGATCAAATGAAATTTCCTTTAAGCGAAAGACAAAATCAAATTAAAAAAGTAATTTCGGGAAAAAGAGAGAAAGATACACTTTACATTCATCAGGATGCAGCAGTTTCTTTGGGAAATTTAGAAAAAGGAAGTTCAGAAAATTATTCTTTTGAATTTGAAGGAAATGGAGTTTATATTTTTAATATAGAGGGAAAAATTTCAGTTAACGGTGAAATTTTGAATAAGCGCGATGCAATCGGAATATCTAATGAAAATGAAGTTAAAATTTCGGCAGAAGAAAATTCAAACTTTATAATTATTGAAGTCCCGATGAACTAAAAGGAAGGAAGATTTTTATGAAATTGGAAGAGGAAATTCATCAAAAGAAATTTCGAAATGAATATCATAAGGCATTTGTGAACATAATTTATACTTACAACTGGGTAATTGAACAAAATTTTCAAGTAGTGAAACCTTTTGGAATTACTCTTCAGCAATATAATGTGCTAAGAATTCTGCGCGGATGTTCGCCAAAACCCGCAACAATAAAATACATAAAAGAAAGAATGCTTGATAAAATGAGTGATGCTTCAAGAATTGTTGAAAAACTTCGCTTAAAAGATCTTGTTGAAAGAAATATTTGCGAAAGCGACAGAAGAAATGTTGATATTTTTATAACAGAAAAAGGATTGAAATTATTGGTTCAATTAGATGAAAAAATAAATTCGATTGAAAATAACATGAAAAATATTTCGGAAAAAGAAGCAGGAACTTTGAATGACCTTTTAGATAAGATCCGGAATGGGAAAAAATAAATTTAAATTTCTTTTGAATATTTTAAAATTTTTGGTGTATAATTACTGAATAAAAAATCAAAATTAAATTCAAAAGGAATCAAATGAAATATCTTTTTTTTCTGATTTTTATCTTTACAAGTTTTTCATGTTCAGGACAAAATCCCGTTTCCGGAAGATGGGAAGGAAAAATAACCATAAACGGAATGAACCTCGATATAGCCGTTGAATTTAAAGATGGCGATAAACTAACCGGTACAATTGATATTCCCGCACAGGGAGCCGCAGATCTTCCTTTATCAAATATTTCTTTTAACGATCCGCAAATTTATTTTGAGCTAGCTCAAGAATATGCTGAAAAAGCAATATTTTCAGGTGAAAGAACTGACAGCATTATTAAAGGCGAATTTAAACAAGCCGGATATTCAGGCACTTTTGAATTGGTATTAAAAGAAAATTCGGAAACTACTAAGAAAAATCTTTCTTATGTTTCAGAAGATGTTGAATTTTCACACGGATCAATAAAGCTTGCCGGAACATTTACTTTTCCGAGAGGCAAACGAAATTCACCGGCTGTAGTTTTAATTAGCGGAAGCGGTGCGCAAAATAGAGACGAAGATGTTTTCGGATTTAAAATATTCGGAATTTTGGCGGATCATTTAACAAAAAACGGAATTGCAGTTTTAAGATATGACGATCGGGGAATTGGCGGTTCTACAGGAAGCATAACAAATTCTTCTACAGAAGATCTTGCGCAGGATGTTATTGCCGCGGTAAATTTTTTAAAGCAGCGAAAAGAAATTGATAAAAATAAAATAGGATTAATTGGACACAGCGAAGGTGGAATTATTGCCCCTCTTGTTGCCTCAATTGAAAATGATATTAAATTTCTGGTGTTGCTTGCAGGAACTGGAGTAAAAGGTGATTCAATACTAAAACTTCAGCTAAAGGAAATTTTGCGCACAACAACAATTTCCGAAGATGATGCAAATAGACAAGTCCGTTTACAGGAATTGATGTTAAATGCCGCAAAAACAAATACCGGTTGGCAACAAGTTGAAGAAGTTTTGAAAACCATGGCAGCCGAAAATTATCAAAAAATGCCTACCGCTTTTAAAGAGAAAACAAGTTTGGCAGAGTATCAAAATAATTTTGCGAAGGGTAAGATTCAATCAATTCAAAATAAATGGTTTATGAGTTTTATAAATTATGATCCTTATCCGGTTCTGGCAAAAACTAAAATTCCGGCTTTGCTAATTTT
>CBDUBH010000125.1:0-7306 GCA_965365345.1 uncultured Melioribacteraceae bacterium | reverse complement strand
TTATAAAATTTGTTCGAACTATATTAAGGCTTAATTGAGAAATCAGTTAAGCCGTTTTTATTTTTAAATTGGTAAATATAGTTTTTTCATTTTAGGTAATTTGCTGTTTGCAAAAATTATAAGTGAAATTTGTTAATTTTGATTTGCAACAAAAATCCCTGCAAATTTAAAAATCAATTGTTTTTAAATTTCGCAATTCCAAAAATTTGAAATAAAATTTGTAGAATAGGGTTTCGATTTAAAATAAAAACCGGCAAATTGCCGGTTTACAAAATCAATTATGATTTATGCTAACTTAAGCTTTTTCATAAATACTTATGAATTGTCTTTCGCCGCGTCTGGTTTCAAATTTAACCACGCCATCTATTTTAGCAAATAAAGTATCATCGCTTCCTTTACCAACATTAGCGCCCGGATGAAATTTTGTTCCTCTTTGTCTTACTAAAATTGAACCAGCAGAAACCATTTCACCACCGAATCTTTTTACACCTAATCTTTGCGCGTTACTATCTCTTCCGTTGCGGGATGAACCTTGACCTTTCTTATGAGCCATAATTTACCTCCGGATTATCCAATCTTTGTAATTTCAATTCTGCTTAGTTGTTGTCTGTGTCCGTTAAGTTTTTGATAACCTTTTCTTCTTTTCTTTTTGAAAACAAGAACTTTATCATCTTTAACATGTTCTAAAACTTTTGCTTTTACGCTTAAATCGGAAAGCAACGGAGAACCAACTTTTACTCCGTTATCATCAGAAAACAACAATATCTTATCAAAAGTTACTTCTTTATTTATATCTTCTTTTAATCTGGGAACATAAATTTTAGAATTTTCTGAAACTTTGAATTGCTGTCCCAATACGTCAATCACAGCAAACATTTAAAAATCCTCCGCTATAATAATTTTTAGAATTGTAAATATAGAAAATATAAGAATATAAGTCAATAAATTTATTTTTGTAATAGAAACTTTATGCCCGAAGAAGATTAAATTTGCAACATAATCAAAATATTTGGGTTGCAAATTATAATTAAAAAAAACGGAATCCGCAACCGGAGAACAAAAATTTTCCGGCAACAAATTCCGTAATATCTTTGGAGAAATATTTTAAATCATTTGACTTTATTAAGCAGCAGAACGAAATTCCGGTTCATTTTCACTTTCAAAATTGATTGCGGTTTTATTTTGTTTACCGGAATTGCTCCAGGCAAATGCCGGAACAGCTTCTGACTCTTTTTTATTTGCTACGTACAATTTCTTGTAATTAATTTCAGTTTTGTACTCAGCTATTTGATTGAGAACGTATTTAAGTAAATTTAAACTCCAGTGATTGAACCTCATCATTTCATTATAGGAAGGTACATAAATATCTTTATGTTCAACTGCCTTTTTACGAAATGCGTTAAGTTCCATTTTGATCTTTATGAAATATACACCGATGATCCAGGCTAAAATAAAAATTGCGGCTTCCACGATCTCCCTCCTCTTTTATTATCATGCGATATGAAAGAAGTTAAACTGCTGCGCCCTGCAAGTTGCTTCTTTACTTAATTTTACCTACAGAATAGTGCATAAAAAATAGGATGAAATCTGAAATAATTGTAAGATAAAATCTTACAAGTTAAATTGTTATTTTCCGAACATAAAAATCAAAGGTCTCCAAATTCTATTTGACCATGCCGCTTCATTATGTTCGGCATCTTTGTCAAAGTAAACAGATAATTCCTTTCCTTCTTTATATCCTCTTTTTTCTAGTTCAGCTAAAGTTTCTTCAATTCCCGGTTGTAATCTTTCTTCAACTCCAACGCCGCCATTATCTACATAAATTTTTATGTCCTTCTTTTTGCCGGTATATTTTTGTATCCATGGGATATAATCAAATTCTGCAACCTTAAAAGCCGGTGAAAGACATCCCGCTTGTGAAAAAGTTTCAGAATGTTCCCAAACAAGCATTAAAGAAATCAATCCGCCCATTGAGGAACCCATCGTTGCGGTATTTTCCCTGTCGCTTTTTGTTCTGTAATTTTTATCAATGAAGGGTTTTAATTCATTCACAATAAAATTCATATATTTTTCACCTAGATCCGAATGAGAATATTCTGCGGATCTGTCGGATGAATTATAAATTCCGACAATTATAATTTCCCGGATTTTATTTTGCCTGATCAAACTATCGGCAGCTTCATCAATTCCCCAGTCAATTCCCATAGATGAAGTTTCCGGATCAACAATATTTTGCCCGTCATGCATGTAAAGCACGGGATATTTTTTTGAATTTTCCCTACTATAACTTGGCGGAAGCCAGACGATTATATTCCGATCTTTAATTCCCTTGCCGCTGACATTTTTATGATATTTAACTTCGCCTGTAATTTTTCCTTTCGGTACAAAATTTTCGTTTTTCCATTTATTAATTTTGACTGAAATTACAGTATCTTTTTCGATTTTAAGGTTGATATTACCCGGAACTGTTCCGTCATCTTTTAAAGCTTCTTCAGCCCAGTTTCCTAAAGTAAATTTAAAAGAAATCTCATCGCCTTTTTCGAATTGAAATATCTTTGCAAAAATTGAATCATTTATTTTATCGAGTTTGATTTTTGAGGAATGCCAATATCCCAGTAAACTATGATTTCCGGAAATGAAAACATTATCAGTATCTGATAAATTTTTAGTTTGAACTTCAATCTTAACTGAAATTTTTTCCTGCGAAAAATTCTGAACGCAGGAAATAAGCATAAATAAAATTACAAGAAATTTTTTCATGAGTTTATTTTTTCCATTTTATATTACACCCGATGCTCGGCTTTTGATTTTTATCCACGGGTTTATTTTCTAAAATATTTTTAAGTGCGTTTCTAATATCTTTTCCTGTAACGGGAATTGAATTTCCCGGACGGGAATCATCAAGCTGCCCGCGATATACAAGTTCCATATTTTTATCGAATATGTAAAAATCGGGAGTACAAGCTGCTTTGTAAGATTTTGCAACTTCCTGGGTTTCATCGAAAAGATACGGAAAAGGATAGCCGGATTCTTTTGCAAATTCTTTCATTCTTTCTGGAGAATCTTCAGGATAATTTACTATATCGTTTGAACTTATCGCAACAAAAGTAATTCCTTCTGGAATATAATCCAAAGCCAAATTTACCAATTCCGGATTTACATGTTTTACGTAAGGACAGTGATTGCAAATAAACATTATTACGGTTGCTTTAGAAGATTTTATTTCGTTTAAATTTACCGTTCTTCCCGAAATTGTATCAACTAAATTAAAACCGGGGGCTTTCGTTCCCAGATCAAGCATTGTTGAGGGAGTTGCAGACATAATAATTTTCCTTTCATTCATTTAAATTATTTATTCTTTCCTTTTCCTTTTTACTGAGACTTGCAAAAATCAAATCATAAGAATCATCAATCCATTTTAAAATCAATTCATCGGGAATAGAATTATCCAGGATTACAGTATTCCAATGTTTTTTGCTCATGTGATAACCTGGAATAACAGAATCAAATTTTTCGCGAAGCTCAACGGCAATTTCAGGATCACATTTCAAATTAATTCTTGCGGGAATTGAAACTAGATCTGCCAGTAAAAACATTTTTCCAACTTTAAAAACAAGAGTATCTTCATCAAAAGGAAAAGATTCTGTTGCGCCTTTTTTATTTAAACAATATTTCCTTACAGTTTCCAGATCCATTTTTAATTCTCATACATATTTTTAATATTAAATATAAATCCATTTTATGAAAAATGATGTAATATTTTGTAAAAATTTGATTGACTTAAAAAGGTGTAAAATGAAAACAGGTTTTATCGAAAGATTAAAAAAAGGAAAATCTTACAAAGAGTTTATGGATAACTTTAAAATTAAAATGCTGAGTTCCGGTACTGAAAATTTAACCGAAGAACAATCGGCAATGCTAGAATATTCAAAATTAAATCTTCAAAGAAGTTTAAGAATCGAAAAAATGTACAATGTTTCAAATGATCTTAAAAATTATGTTGAAAATATTTCAAAACGACAGATCTGGCTTGTTTTAACTGAAGATTGGTGCGGAGATTCGGCACAAAATCTTCCTTACATTGCAAAAATTGCTGCGCTTAATGACAAAATTGAATTCCGGATTTTGGAACGTGATTCAAATTTGGATATTATGGATCTGTATTTAACAAACGGAACACGCAGCATTCCAAAACTTATTGCTTTTGATGAAGATGGAAACGAAATTTTTACTTGGGGTCCTCGTCCCAAAGCTGCGCAGGATCTTGTTTCAAAAAGAAAAAGTGAAGGTGCTTCAAAAGAAGAATTTATTCGTGAGTTACATAAATGGTATTCTTTAAATTTCGGTAAAGAACTGGAAAAAGAATTCATTGAAATTTTAAAATATCAGGTAAAATCATAAAATTTAATTCAAAAAATTGCAGTTAAAAAGAAATTAATACGAATTAAAGATTTTTCAATCATCATATTTAATTTCAAGATTTCTGCCGTCGGTTTCTTCATCTTCCCAATCATATTTTGGCGGCAGATCTTTATTTTTAAATAAAAATGCAGCGGCAATTCCGGAAAACGCGCCAAGTAAATGCCCTTCCCAGGAAACACCTTCTTTAATTGGCAAAACTCCCCAAACCAAACTTCCGTATAAAAATGTAACCAAAAGTGAAATTGTAATATCACGTTTATTTTTTCTGATCACTCCGCTGAAAAAAAAGAATGCAGCCAAACCGTAAATAATTCCGCTTGCTCCTATGTGATATGAACTTCTGCCAAATATCCAAAGCAAAATATTTGAAGCGAAAAAGATCAGCAGAAAAATATTTTTAGCTGAGGTTTTATAAAAATAAAAAAGCGAAAGCATAAAAATGAAAAGCGGAAATGAATTTGAGAGCAAATGATCAAATCCCGAATGAATAAAAGGAGCAAACAGAATTCCTGCTGCTCCTTCAAATTTTCTTGGATAAACTCCGAATTTTACAAATCCGGCTCCGGAAATTATTTCAATAAATTTTACTAACCAGATTGCAATCAAAAATGATAAACTTATAAAAAAATAATAGTATTTTTTTACATCGATCATTTTTTAATCAACTCTTTTTAACACTATACGTCTGTTTTTCATTCTGCCGTAAGCGCGATTATTTCTTTCAATCGGAAATTTATCTCCTCTATCTACAACTGAAATATTTGCTGCAGAAATTCCATTTTGAACCAAATAATTTTTAATTGCCTGCGCACGTCTTAAAGTAAGTCCGGCAGGTTCATTGCTAACATTATCAGTATGACCTTCAATCAGCCATTTTTGATTTGGGTATTTTTTTACATAATCCGCTATTCTTTGAAGAATATTTTTTGCTTCAGGACGGAAATCAGTAGCATCCTGTTTGAAAGTAATATCTGATTGAATCTCAATTACTCTCATAGGTTTTTGCTGAGTTTCCTGAGGCTGCTGTTGATTTTGTTCAGAATTTTGCTGAACATTATTTTGTTTTCCACCTGAATCAGGACAACCATCTTCATCTTCAAATCCGTTAAAAGTTTCAGGTGCGTTCGGACATTTATCATCTTTATCTAAAATTCCGTCACCGTCGTTATCTAAATCCGGACAGCCATCTTCATCTTCAAATCCATCAGAATCTTCAGGATCAGTAGGACATTTATCATTTAAATCTAAAATTCCATCATTATCATTGTCTAAATCGGGACAACCATCATTATCTTCAAAGTCGTCAAAATCCTCTGCTTGATTCGGGCATTCATCTTTTGCATCCGGAATTCCGTCATTATCATTATCTAAATCCGGACAGCCGTCTATATCTTCAAAGCCATCAACATCTTCGGCATCATAAGGGCATTTATCATCTCTATCCATAATTCCATCGCCGTCATTATCCAAATCAGGACAGCCATCTTCATCTTCGTAACCATCAAAATCTTCCGGTTCATTTGGGCAGGCATCATATTTATCTAAAATTCCATCATTATCACTATCTCTATTTGATTTGAAAGCATATGAAATGCCTACGCCAAAAGCGGAATATGCGTCATTATTTTCACCGTAAAGAACATCATCAATATAATCAAGAGTAATCCAATGATTTGCGAAATTGATTCCCAAAATAATTTTTTCACTTAATGGAATTTTTGCGCCGAGTTCAATTTCATAGCTCATTGTATAATTCCAATAAACATCTTTAGCGTTGTTTGGAGATTGAATTGAATTTTTCATCATCGGGTTAAACCAAATAAGTGAAATTCCCGCAGCTGTGTATGGAATAATTTTTTGTGATACCGCATAGGAATATGAAAATCCTCCGCCCAAATTTATCATATCGGTCTTATAACCATCTGCCTGAAATGTTTTTGAGAGTTTTATATTTTTATCTTCGCCAAAAAGATTGTTTCCCTGAGCTATTAGTCTGTAAGAGATTGCACTCAATCCGGATGAATAAAAGTAATTTTCGAAAAGAAACCTTGCGCCGCCGCCAAATTTTTGAGGATAATCAGTATGGCTCATGGTAGAAATTGCTTCAAAGGATAACAATTTTTTTCCATCCAGCGGATTATTATTACCGATAGATTGAGCATTTAAGTTTGATTGTAAAAAGAAAAGCGCCGCAAAAGCGAAAAGATATACACGCATTTATTCTCCGGCATTTCCGTTAAAAAGCTTTAAATATAAATATGTTAAAATTAAATGCGAATTTAAAGAATTTTCTAAATTTTTATTCTAATTCTTGAGATTTCTGTTTTCTTGAACCTTCATAAAGTTCAAATTCAATTAATCTGCAATCAATCGTGCTGTTGTAAAAGGGAATTCTTCTTTTTGAACGGAGCCCGATTTTTTTTGCTAGACTGAAATTTCCCGTAAAAATATAGCCCCAGTATCCGCTGCATTTATTTTTGAAAAAATCGCCGATCCTTTCATAAACTTTTTCTAATTTTTTTTCTTCGCCTAATCTTGAACCGTATTCCGGATTCAATATGATTGCACCGCTGCCATCGGGAATTTCAGTTTCTTCAAAATCACAAATTTCAAATTTGATATTTTTTTCCACGCCTGCCTGTTTTGCATTTTCACGAGCGGCTTTTATCGCTGCAGGATCAATATCAGATGCTATGATTTTGAAATCTTGATTTTGTAAGATATTTTGTTTCGCTTCCCTTTTCAAATTTTCAAATCCGGATTTATCAAAATTTTTTAAATGCATAAAAGCAAAATTTTCTCGCATCAATCCCGGCGCAATATTTTTGGCAATCAAAGCTGCTTCAATTGCAATTGTTCCGCTTCCGCACATCGGGTTTACAAA
>CBDUBH010000124.1:0-7436 GCA_965365345.1 uncultured Melioribacteraceae bacterium | reverse complement strand
GATTTTCATAAAAGTACTTATTATTTTAGCCTAATTATTCAAGGAGGTTTTTATGGCTAGCGGTAAAGGAATGGGAAAAGGACTATTTTTCGGATTACTCGCCGGTTCTGCTGTCGGTGCTGTTATTGCGCTTTTAAATGCTAAAAAAACCGGAGACGAATTCAGAGAAGATATTAAAGATAAGACCGATGAACTTTTAGGAGATGCACAAGAATATTTGGCAGATGCAAAAGTCAGGGCAAACGATCTTATCAACGATGGAAAAAAAAGATCAGAAAAATTGATTGATGAAGCAAAAGTAAAAGTTGACAAACTGATCGGCGAAGCTGAAAAGATTTTAAGTAACGCAAGAGAAAAAGCAGAACAATCATTTGAAGAAGGAAAAGACCAGGTCAATAGCGAATCCGAAAGAATTAAAAAAGCTTTTAAAGCAGGTAAAGATGCATATAACGACGAGGGCAACGCATAGGTTAATTATTTCGATTAAGTTTGGCAAATTCAGATTAGTATAATTTTAAGGAGGGTAATTATGGATACAGTAGTAGATATTGCTCTGATCATTTTATTACTTGCCGCTGCGGCACTTTGCGTTTATGTAATAATGACTTTGAAAGAAGTAACAAAAACAATAGCTGAGGTAAGAACTGATTTAAATGAAATTAAAACAAAGGTAGATCCTATTTTAACCAATGTTGATATAATCAGTAACAAGGCAGCTCTATTGACAGTTGAAGTAGAAACTCAGATAAATAACGTAGTTCATATGGTTAATGATCTTAAAGTAAAAGTAGAAAGTTTGTTCAGTTCAAACTCAAGCAGCCATGTTCATGCAGATTCAAACGGGCATTCCGGACCTGAATGGTATAGAAAAGTTGTAGGAGTTTATAAAGGAGCAACAGCGTTTTGGAGTGCTTTTAAACATAAATAAAAAACCCAAACATAAAACTTTGGAGGTCACTTGAAAGAGTACGGGCCGGAGCAAATCCGGAATATCGCATTAATTGGCCACGGTGGCAGTGGCAAAACTTCACTTTCTGAATTAATCCTCTTTACTGCAGGCGAAACTAACAGAATTGGTAAAGTTGAAGAAGGAAATACAATTTCTGATTATAATCAAAATGAAATTGAAAGACAGATCTCAATAGCCGCAACTCCGCTTCATATCGAATGGAATAACACAAAAATTAATTTTATTGACACTCCCGGCTATACCGATTTTATCGGTCAGGTTAAAGGTGCCCTTCATGTTGCCGATACAGCAGTTTCGGTAATAAAATCCGCCGAAGGCGTTGAAGTTGGTACAGAAGCTACTTGGGATTTTGTAAAGGAATATCGTCTTCCTTCAATCATTTTGGTGAATAAAGTTGATAACGAAAATTCAAAATTTGAGGAAACAGTTCAATTAGCAAAAGAAAGATTAACTTCAGATGCAATAATTGTAACTTTTCCGGTGAAAGAAGGTAACGGATTTGATACTGTTATCGATCTTATCAAAATGAAAGCTTACACTTACGGTCAACCCGGATCAAAAAAAATTACGGAAGGCGACATTCCCGCTGATAAAAAAGCGGATGCCGAAACTTTAAGAGAAGCTTTGATCGAAAAAGTTGCCGAATCTAACGAAGATCTTTTAAATAAGTTTTTTGAAAACGGAACTTTAACTGAAGAAGAATTCAAAAAAGGATTGAAAGAAGCTTTATCAAAAGGTAGTATAACTCCAGTTTTTGCGGTCTCTGCTTTAAATGGAGTAGGATTAAACAGCTTTTTGGATTTTGTTTCAACATACGCTCCGGCGCCTATTGAAAAAGAACCTGTTGAAGCTAAACTTAAAGACAAAGATCAAAAAGTAAAAGTGAAAATGGATCCGAAAGGTGAACCTGTACTTTTCGTTTTCAAAACTTTATCAGAACAGCACGTCGGTGAATTATCTTTCTTTAAAGTTTATTCGGGTACAATTTCCGCCGGAATGGATATGATAAACGAATCAAACGGAAAAACAGAAAGATTAGGACAGATCTTTATGCTTAACGGTAAGAACAGAAAAGATTGTTCTAAACTAAGTGCAGGTGATATTGGTGCAGTTGTAAAATTAAAAGATACTCATACCGGAAATACTTTGGCATCAAAAAATTATCCGGTTGTTTTAGATCCTATTAAATTCCCTGAACCCAATATTCGCGGGGCAATACTTCCGAAATCAAAAGGTGATGAAGACAAAATTTCGCAAGGTCTTCATACAATGCACGAAGAAGATCCTACTCTAAAAGTGCAGTTCGATCCTGAATTAGGACAAACAATTGTATCAGGACAAGGCGAAATGCAGCTTTCACTTGCTGTAAAATTATTAAAAGACAGATATGGTGTTGATGTTGAATTAGTTGAACCAAGAATTCCTTACCGTGAAACAATAAAAGCAACTCTTGAATCAGCCGAATACAAACATAAAAAACAATCAGGCGGTCGCGGTCAATACGGACACGTTGTATTGAAATTAGAACCGCTTCCAAGAGGAACCGGCTTTGAATTTGTTAATGCAATTGTTGGCGGCGTTGTTCCCAGTAGATTTATTCCTGCTGTTGAAAAGGGAATAATCGAAACAATGGAAAAAGGAATTTTGACCGGCTCAAAAGTAATTGATATCAGAGCAACATTGCATTTTGGTTCATATCACGATGTGGATTCAGATGAAATGTCATTTAAAATTGCTGCTTCACAAGGATTTAAAAAAGGATTTTTGGAAGCAAAACCTGTAATTCTGGAACCGATTTATGAAGTTGAAGTTAAAGTTCCTGAAGAATTTATGGGCGATGTAATGGGAAATCTTTCCAGCCGCAGAGGAAAAATCCTTGGAATGGATGCTGAAGGACCTTTCCAGATTATCAAAGCGCAAGTTCCTCTTTCAGAACTTTATAAATACTCAACACAATTGCGCAGCTTAACTTCGGGACGCGGAGCTTACACCCGCAAATTCTCTCATTACGAAGAGGTTCCGAAAGAAGTTGAATCAAAAATAATTGAAGAATACAAAAAATCGAAAGAAGAAGAATAAAAAAGTTCAAATTTTACAAAGGCGGGCGAAAAAATTCTTCCCGCCTTTTTTTTTACGTTGAGGAAAATTATGGATAAATTATGGTCGCCATGGCGCTCGCAATACATTGATTCTTTCAAAGAAGAAAAAAAATCGGATGAATGTATATTTTGCAACATGGAAAATTCAGAAGTTGCCGATGAAAAAAATCTTATCGTTTACAAAAGTAAATTTACTTATATCGTTTTAAATTTATTTCCGTACAACAGTGGACATTTAATGATCGTGCCTTACCGCCATACAAATGATTTTTCAAGTTTTACCGAAGAAGAAAATATTGAAGTTATGAAATGCACCCAGCTTTGCATTAAAGCTTTGGGTATTGCAATGAAGCCGCACGGTTTTAATATCGGCGCAAATTTGGGAAAAGTCGCCGGTGCGGGAATTGATCAGCACATTCATTTTCACGTTGTACCGCGTTGGAACGGCGATATAAATTTTATGCCTGCAATCGGTGAAGTTAAAGTTATTTCACAAGATTTACTTGTAACAAAAAAAAGATTGATAGAAGCTTTCGATCAGTTAAAATGATCATTTAAATACAATTTTATTTAAAATGATGATTTAAAATTTCAAAAAAATTGAAATGATTTTTTGGGAAGAATTTTATCTGAAATCTTTTACCGGAAAAAATCAAATTCATTTAGATCATCGTTGATATTCAAAATTGAATTATCGGAAAAAATTTTAATAGGTGAAAAGAAAAATCATATAGAAAGAAAAAATGAAAAGAATTTTAATTTCACCGAACAGTTTTAAAGAATGTGAAAATTCTGTAAATGCAGCCGCACTAATTGAAAAATATTTACAAAAAGAATTAGCCGCAGCTAACGGTAAATTTGAATTTATACAAAAACCAATTTCCGATGGCGGCGATGGATTTCTGGAAGTCTGCAAAAAACTTTTCGATGCAAAATCAATTCATTATGAAATTTCAAATGTTTTTAATTCAGAAAAATTTTTCTGCGAAATTGCTTATTCCGAAAAATTAAAAACTGTTTTTATTGAATCCGCTAAAGTTTTAGGACTTCAATTAATTCCGGAAGAAAAAAGAAATGTTCTGAAATCAAATTCCGGCGGATTAGGCGAACTGCTTTTTCAAATTCAAAGTGATGCAATTTCAAAAAAATATAAAATTGAAAAAGTTATAATCGGAATTGGCGGAACCGCAACTTCGGATTTGGGAATCGGCGCAGCTTCAACTTTCGGATTAAAATTATTTGACAAAAATGAAATTCCGCTTGAACCTTTGCCGATCAATTTTGAAAAAATAAAATCTATTGAATGGAATTTACCGGAATTTCCTTTTGAAATTGAAATTGTGATTGATGTTAAAAATCCTGTAACAGGAAAAACCGGCGCGGCAAAGACTTTCGCAAAACAAAAAGGCGCATCGGGAAATGAAGTTGAAATTCTTGAAAACGGCGCAATAAATTTTCTTAAAATATTTCAGCAAAAATTTAAAGTAAATGAAATTGAAAAATTAAGCGGTGCCGGCGGGGGACTTGGCTTTGGATTTCAAATTTTCTTTAACGCGAAAACAATTTTTGCAAAAGATTTTATAAAAGAAAAGATCGGAATTTCAAAAGATCAAAATTATGATCTTATAATTACCGGAGAAGGTAAATTTGATGAACAGACTTTTAACGAAAAAGGCGTTCATTATTTGCTGGATGAATTCAGAAGGGAATTTCCGATGATAATTGTTGCCGGAAAAATCAATTTTAAAAAGGGAATTATAGATAATCATTTTGAAAATGTTTATTTTATAGAGCTTTCAAAATATTTTGAAAATGAAAATGATTCAATAAAATATTTCGAAAAAGCGATTGAATTTGCAAGCAAAGAAATAATAAAAATAATTAAAGAAAGAAATTTAACGGGCGCAAAATGAAAGAGTATTTGGATCTGGTAAAATTGGTTATTAAAAAAGGAACAAGAAAACCCTCGCGCACGGGAGTTGATACAATTTCGTACTTCGGCGCATTTTATAAAGTTGATCTTCAAAAAGGATTTCCGCTGCTTACAACAAAAAAAATGGTTTGGAATTCTTTACTTCACGAAGTTTTGTGGTATCTTTCCGGTGAAAATCATATCAGGAATTTAAGGGAAAAAACTAAAATATGGGATGCGTGGGCTGATGAGGATGGAAATCTTGAAACGGCTTACGGATATTATTGGAGGCATTTTCCGAGCGCCGAAAAAGATGAAAACGGAAATTGGCAAGTTACCGAAATTGATCAGATAAAATATGTGATCGATACTTTGAAAACAAATCCTTACAGCAGAAGACTAATAGTTTCTGCGTGGGAACCGGGCAATGCAACAAAAAGCAAACTTCCGCCGTGCCATTACACTTATGCTTTTAACGTTAATGACGGAAAATTAAATTGTCATTTAACTCAGCGTTCGGGTGATATTGCACTTGGAATTCCTTTTAATCTTGCTGCGTATTCATTATTGACACAAATTATTGCGCAGGAAGTGGGGTTAGAACTCGGCGAATTTGCGCACACAATAATTGACGCACATATTTACGTTGCAGATAAGGGAAGCGAAAATGAAAAATATGATCATTTAGAAGGATTAAAAGAGCAATTAAAAAGAGAACCTTTGCCGCTTCCAAAAATGAAAATTGCGAACAAACCAATCGATCAATTGCAATTTGAAGATTTTGAACTTACCGGTTATCAATCTCATGACAGAATAAAATTTGAAGTAGCTGTTTAAGTTTATTTTTATAAAAGAAAATTTTCATCCGGTTAGATCTTTAAAAGGTGAAAATTTTCTTTTTTTTTAATGCTTTTTTATTAGCGAATATAAAAATGTTACTTGATAGATTTTAATTATTGAAAAAATTAGAATATGAATAATTTTTCAACGATGAATTTTGATCAATAAATGAAACATTTTTAATAATGTTTTTTATAAAAGAAAATCTTATTCTTTTACAAAAAAAAGGATTATTACTATGATCAAAAAACTGATTTTTCTTACAGGAAATCGTTAAACTATTAAAAAAATATACGATAATTTATTAACTGCCTTTATACAAATAATTCAAAAAAAATCTTATCTTTACCGCTAAACTTTTCTAAGATTCAATCGATTATCTAAATAGGATTATCTTGCTTTGTAAAAATTGATTAAAATTAAAACATATAAATTTGCAAAAATTTCTTAAAATATTATTTCTGTCGATTTTGATCGGCTTTTCGCAAAAAGTTCAGGCACAAAATTTCAATCTTTCGTTTTTTGATGTTGAACAAGGACTTACCAGCAATTTAGTAAAAGATATTTTGCAGGATAGTTCCGGATACATTTGGCTTGGCACTGATGCGGGAATTTCAAGATTTGACGGAAAGAAATTTACTAGTTACGTTGAAGGACTCCCTTCATTTTTGGTCAAAGATATTGAATACACTCCCGATGGAAGAATTATTGTAGTTACCGATATGGGAGTCGGATTTTTAGAGAAAAGCAAATCCGGATATTCTTATAAGCCTTTCCTTGAAGGAAGCGCAAGCAGAACAAAAAATAAATTGTTTTTTCCGAAATCAATATTTTTTCATAAAAATGATATTTGGTTCGGTGATAATTCCGCAACTGCAAAATATTCAAACGGAAAATTAAAAGTTTACGAATTTGAAAAAAAATATCTTGCCGATAAATATTTCCGGACCTTTAATTTTGTAGAAGATAAAAACGGAAATATGCTGGTTTCATCATCCTCGGGACATCTTTTTATTTATGATAAAATAAACGATAAATTCGTAGAATTGCCTTTTTATCCTAAAACTCCTAAAGACACGCCTTTCAGTCTTGATAAAATGGAAATAACAAGTAACGGCAGTATTATTGCCGCAACTTCAATCGGAATTTTGGAAATTAATTTTAATAAAGATTATACAAGATCAACATATAAAGTTCTTGCTGATGTGAAACGCGCTTCGTATTTCGTTTTTGATAAAAAAGGAAATATGTTCATAAGTTCGTGGTATAATGGAATTCATTATTTCGAAATTGAAAAAAATAAAATTACCAGACTTGAAAATGTAAATTTTGATATCATTAGTAAATTAACTTTTGATAATGAAGAAAATCTTTGGATTTGCTCCGATGAAGGTTTAGGCGTTATAAAAGAACCTTCTTTTCAAAATGCTGATTTTAATAATACCGGATTTATTTCTTACATAATTAATGTAGTAAACGACAAATTCGGAAATATATATTTTACCGATCAGGAATCAATTCTTAAAAGTGGCGAAAACGGAGTTTGTAAAACAGTAGTAGAAGATAACGGCGATGTGATAAACAGTTTTGCCGTAAAGGAAAATGAAATCTGGTT
>CBDUBH010000123.1:0-7822 GCA_965365345.1 uncultured Melioribacteraceae bacterium | reverse complement strand
TATAATGATTACGCTGCCGTAACCCGGGACCCAATTTATTGCGGAAATTTCTCCTGCAGTTACCGAGTAAACATTAAGATCATTTCCTGCGCGAATATCAATCCCGTAATTCAAAGTAATGGTATTCAATTTTGAATTCCGGTTTTCACCGGCATTACGGATTACGGTTCCGCCGTTTATAGGCCAAAGTAAACTTCCTTTTTGAATTAATCGCGAACTGCTTTTGCTTGTATTCAATTCTCTTATAACCGCTTTTTCTGCGCCGACAAGTTCATTCCCTAATATTTCTTTTTCATCCGGCTGTTTTTCTTTTGAAACCGGTTTATTTTTTGCGGCTGCTTCGGCAATTAATTTTTGTCTATTCTCTTCTTCGGCTTTTTTTCTGCGCTCTTCGGTAATTAATTTTGTAATTAAATTTCTGATTTCACCTTCGGCTTGTTTTTTCAATTCAATATTTTTTTGAATTGCGTTTTTATCGCCGCGGAGTTCACGCAGCGCAATTTTTTTATCAGAAATTTTTGTTGCAAGTTGTTTTTCTTCCTGTTCTTTTCGCGCGGCAATCGAACGCTTTTCGGCTTGCTCTTTCATCAGATCTTTTTGAAGCACGGCTAATTTATTTTTATTTTCTTCCAATGCCGAAAGATCTTTTTTCTGCTGTTCGGAAATTCTTCTGAAATATTTGTAACGGATTATCGCCTGATTAAACGAGCCCGATCCCAAAATTGCGCTCCACTCGTAATCTTTTCCGTATTTGTAAAGATAAGTTACATATTTTGAATATGAATCTTTCAGCCGGTTTATTTTGCTTTGAACATTTTTAATTTCGTTTTCGGTTTCGCTGATCTGCTTTTGTTTTTCGGCTTCCTCATTTTTTAACGATGTGATCAATTTATTCAAAAGTAGATTTTGCCGGTTAAAATTTTCAATTAACGAAATTGATTTTTTTTCTTCCTTTAAAGTTTCCTGAAGTTCTGTTTCAAGACGGTTGATCTCATATTTCAATTTTTGAAGTTCAACTCTTTTGCCGTCGATCTTTTTTTCATCTTGCGCAAAACTAGTTGCAAAAAAAATAAATCCGGTTAAAAATATTAAAATGAATTTTACCATTGCTCCACTTTTGCATCATCTGGAATTTTCAGCGAGATTTTAACATTGCTTCTGTTAAGTTCAATTTTACGATATGTAATATTGATTTTTTCGTTCTCTTCATTGTTTACAATTTGAATGAAAGTTGGCATTGAAATTCCATCAACCACTTTAAAATTAGAGTAAATGCCTTCTAAAATTGGTTTATCTGAATTATCAAGAATTTGATAATCAGTAATTGCAAGTTCACGGATATCAATTTTGTATTTTGTTTTTGTTTCGTTTCCCGGATCATCATAAGTCAAAATATATTTATCAAATATCACTTCATAATTTGAAGGCTCGCTCATAAGTTTTGATGAAACATTTACCGCGCCTGCAAAAGCATCTGTCAGATCAGCGAATGAAAGTTTAACTTTGAAAATTCTTTCTAAAATATCGCTGTTGCTTTTTCCTTTGTGAACTACATTATTTATTTCGTCATAAAAAACGAAATCCCTTTCGGTTACAAGAATTTGCGCAACATCAATCCCGAAAGGTCCGTAAATTTCCATAAACAGCGAATCCGGACGCACTAAATTCACTTTGAAACTTGCAGGAGCATTAATTTCCTTGGTTTCAATTTTGATGGTTCCGGTTCCCTGAAATGTTTTTACTCTTCTTCTATTTGCTTCAATTCGTTTTATTAATCTATCCGAAGGAAGAATTTCAACTTCTTCTTTGGGTTTTGAAGGAACGCAACCTTCAAACAAATAAACTGCGCCCAATAAAATCAATACAATCAACAAATATTTTTTCACAATCCACCTTTTTCAATTTTATTTTTCAATCCGGAATTTTTAGAATCAAATTCCAAAGCTTTTTTCCAAAGTTCAACGGCTTTATCTTTATTACCAATTCTAAAATTTACATCGCCGAGATGTTCCAGGATTGTAGAATTTTTTTCATCAATTTTATTTGCGCGTTCAATATAATCGAGTGCTTTATCGTAATCTTTTAGTTGATAATAGATCCAGCCCATTGTATCAAGATAAGATGAATTTGCAGTATCGCTTTCAACAGCTTTTTTTGACATTTCCAGCGCTTCATTTAATTTTATTCCGCGTTCCGAAAGAGAATAAGCGTAATTGTTTAGCGTGAGTGCGTTTGATGAATCCAATTCCAATGCCTTTTGATAGGCGTTATCACTTTCTTTAAACATTTTTTGCGCGTTGTAGATCAATCCCAAAGTTGTAAGAAGTTCAACATTTTCCGGCTCTAAATTCAATGCTTCTTTTAAATACTTTATTGCCTCTTTCGGTTTTTCAAGTTGATTTAAAGTGTAACCGTAAGCCGAAAGTGCGGTTATGTCTTTTGAATTAATTTCCAGAGTTTGTTTTAAATATTTTTCAGCTTTCGGAAATTTATTCAATTGAACTGCCGTTAATCCCAATATCAAATTTACACCGAAATTATCCGGAAACTTTTCAACTGCACTGTCAAGTAAAATTTCAGAATCATCATACATTTTTCTATCAAAATAAATTCCGGCTAACCGAACGTACGGCTCGGGATTTTCGCTGTTCATTTGCAATGCCTTTTTGAAATAATTCACCGCTACGGAATCATCACCTTTAAGCATTTTTGCTTCACCCAGCATCAACTTAATTTGCCACACTGTTGTATCCGAATCCATTTCTTCTATCAGATCATTTGCGGCATCTACTACGGCACTATCCTGAACGGCATTTGCCAAAAACATTGCAGCAATTTGTACTTTTACATCTTCGGGAAGTTTTTCGTTTTTGATTATTTCTTTATAAACCTGCGCAGCGCCGTTCCAATCATTTTGAGCTAAATAAGTCTGCGCTTTCATCTCCAGTAAATTCAGGTCTTCCGGAAATAAAGCAAGCGCATCCTCAATAATTTCAAGGGCTTTATCGTAATTTTTACTTTTGATGTATAGATCAGAAAGCAATTTTTTTATATCAAGATTTGAAGGATCAAGTTTTAATAATTCTTCAATTGTCTCTTCGGTTTCTTCATTCATTCCGAGTTTTTCATAAATTCCCGCTAAGCGCAGCATTATGTTCCACTCAGGACCGATATTATCAATTAATTTTTTATAAACCTGAATTGCTTTGTAAGGGCGTTCACGTTCAAGCAGCAATCCTAAACTGTAATACGCATCAACATTGGATGAATCAATTGAAATTATTTTTTCATAGACTGAAATTGATGAATCAACTTTATTTCCGGTGAAATAAATATTTGCGAGAAGATTATAATATTCAATATTAAGCGAATCATCTTTAATTGCATTATCAACATTTTCTTTTGCAAGTGAAAGTTTGTTTAAAAGAAAATAATCTTTTGCGATTGCGAAATAAACACCCGGCGCAGGATCATATCTTAATGCTTTTTCATAATTCGAAATTGCTTCTTTGTAATCACCTTTTTGATCTGCCACGGTTCCCTGAATAAAATATTCAACGGCAAGTTTCTTTTTTTCATCTTCGCTAATGTTCAGATCTTCTTTTTGAATTTGCTTTTTTGAACAGCCTGCCAGCAAAACTACCAAAGTTATAAATAATATTGTATTTTTAAGCATATATTTTTAAAATTTAGAACAAAAAATATTAATTAGGTTTTTCAATAACAAGATAAAAGTTTAGAGTCATTTTTCAAAACAAACATAAAGAATAAATGGAAAGGTTCAACCTTGCAATAGCGTACACTTGGGAGTACGATGAAGATTTTGTTGCAATGATTGAAGAAAAATTTCATCAGCAAAATTTAACTACTTTTATAATTAAAGAATATAATGTTTTTGAAATTACGGAAAAATTAAAAAAACGTGAACTGGCTTTCGATTGCTATTTGGATCGCGCTTCGGATGTTAATGAAGATTTTAATGAGATTGCACATATCTTAACCCGGAGAAATACGAAAATTTTTAATCCCTATAAATTGATAAATCATGCAATTGATAAAGCAAGTATGCATTTGGAATTTATCACCGCAGGCATTAATACTCCTTATTCAATAATAATTCCGCCTGTAAGCACGCATAAGGAATTTTATCTTTCACTTGATGATCTTGCAATTTTAGGAAGACCTTTTATTATCAAGCCTGCAAACACAACCGGCGGCGGAATTGGCGTTGTTACCGGCGCTGAATCTTTAAAAGAAGTTATTGATGAAAGAGTTACAAATACACACGACAAATACATTATTCAGGAAAAAGTTTATCCAATTCAACTTGATGGAAAACGCTCCTGGTTCCGCTGTTATTGGGCATTCGGAAGAACTATTCCCACATGGTGGGATGATCAAACTCATCTTTATCACGTTATGACTCAGCAAGATATTGATGAATTTGAACTCCGCGAATTAAAAACAATAACAAGAAAAATTGCAAAGCTAACAGGCTTGGATTTTTTTTCAACTGAAATTGTTTATACAACAAAAGATAAATTTGTTGTTGTTGATTATGTTAACGATCAGTGTGATATGCGCATTAAATCGAAACATTATGACGGAGTACCGGATTCTGTTATTGATGAAATAATTACGAATTTGAGTAAGGCGGTAAGAAAATATTTATCGCATTAAAATTATTTTCGAATTTTTAAAACATAATAATGAAATTTCATTTAAAGATTTAATAAATGAATTTTCTTTTTTCCTTGTGGAAATTTGTTTTGTAAAATTGATCTTTAGAAAAATTATTCCAGCATTATTTATAAAATGAAATTTTGTTTAGAAGAAAAGATCATCTTCTATTGTATCTAAAAGTGTAAGATAACTTTCATATCTTTCGATTGAAATATTTTCTTCTTCTACTGCAAGACTTACACCGCACTCGGGTTCGTGAAAATGCGTGCAAGTATTGAATTTACAATCTTCAATATATGGTAAAAATTCTTTGAAGTAATGACTTAGATCCTGTTTTGAAACTCCGTATGGTTCAATTTCCCTAATTCCGGGCGTATCAATAATAAAAGTATTTGGTTCAACTTGTTTTAAGACACTGGTTACAGTTGTGTGTTTTCCTTTTAATGAATATGAACTAATTTCTCCGACTTTCAAATTAAGATCAGGATAAATTGAATTTAAGATTGAAGATTTACCAACTCCTGAATGTCCCCAAAAAATACTTGTTTTATTTTGCAGAAGATTTTTTATTTCCGGAATTCCCTTATTATTTTTAACGCTTGTTCTGATAACATTGTATCCGATACTTTCATAAAGTTCAATCCAATCTTTCATTGAATTTTTCTTATCGAGATCAATTTTATTTACAATAATTATAGGAGTGATATGAGAACTTTCTGCAACAACTAAAAATCTATCAATACTTCTGTTATTGAATTTTGGATCTTTTACACTGGAAATGATAAAAAGGTTATCAACATTTGCGGCAATTATTTGTTCAAATCTTTCGCCTCTGTAACTTCCGCCTTTTACTTTCGGAGCTTTTCTAGAAATGTAATTTTTTCTTTCTTCAACATTAAAAATTGAACCGGTTCCATCTTTGTTCAAATCAAATTCAACATGATCTCCAACAGCGGCAACATCCAAAATATAAAGCTTATCTTTTTTCAGTTGAAAATCTTTTCTGAATTTTCCGCGCATATTGCAGCGAATAATTTCGTTTGATTCCGGAATTAGAACATAGTAATCTTTACTTTCAATTTTGGTAATAATGCCTTTGATAAAAACTCCTTTAAAATTAAAAAGCACCTCATCGAAAAATAAGGTGCTTTAAAATTTATTTCAAGTAAAATTTGTTTCGAAAAAAATAATTAAAATCTGTGGGAAACTGTAAATATCAAGTTATGAAATTTAATATCCTGATTAAATCTTGAAACATTTGTTCCGTAATTATCGCCGATATCTTTCCACCAGCCGTAAACATAAGCAAGATCAAAAGAAAATGCTTCATCTGATAAAAATCCTATTCCGCCGGTTAAATATTTTTTATCACGTTCCGAAGGATCGCCATCATAAGCAGAAGGATCCATCATGAATCCGCCGCGCAAACGTAAATTTGTTGAAGGAACAATTAATTCAGCACCAAGCTTCCAATTTATTACGCTTCTGAAAAGATCTTTTATATCTCTGTTATTTTGATATATACTTTGAAAATCAAGATCGCCATCGTTATCAAATTCCATTTGAGTATAATCAATAAAAGTTACGCTTCCGCTAATAATTAAAGGTCTGAAATTGTACGAAATTCCGCTTGAAAATTCGAACGGAGATGAAATTGAATATTCAATTTCGCTTTCATAAGTATCAAGATCAAAACCTTGTCCGTTTGCAAAATCGCTGCTTCCGTTAACCAAATAAATTTCTCTGATGTTATATGAAGTCGGGAATTTCATTGAAACGCCCCATCTTCCCATTCCGGCAAATTGGTATAGCAATCCAACATTAAAATCCCATCCTGAAATATCCCAATCAATTACGTCATTAAAATAAAATCTTTGAAAATTTGATGTTCTGTTATCATCAGGATCAACTAAACCCTGATAAACATTATTTACATCTTCTTCATAATACTCGCGGCTTCTGTTAAATCCGCCTGATAAAATATTGAATGAGCCGCCTATAAAAACATCTTTGGAAATTTCAACAGCGCCTGCAAATGACCATTTTCCCAATCTTCCTTTTGAAAGAATTGTTCCTGATTGCTGAAGATTTCCCATTATGTTTGTATCGTCATACAAATAATTTCCCTGATCATCATAAACCGGATAACTTAAACCGAGATCATAAGCAACATCATCATTACTTAATGCAAGATCTCTAATCATTGAAGTATTTGTGCTGTTAAATCCATCAAAACTTACGGCTTGGTTAAAATCTTTTATTTTACTGTATCCGATTGAAAAAACCATACTTCCGCGAATTGTGGGAAATGGAAAAGTAAAACTTAACTGATCTAATTTGGTTGAACTGTTTGAGTAATCGGTCGAGCTTCCGAAAAATAATGCATCGTTATTGTATTTATTATAATTCAATCCGCCGGCAATTTCCATTTTCTTAACTAACCCCAAACCTGCGGGATTAAAAAAAGTTGCCGAATAATCATCACTGATTCCAACATAAGCATTTCCCATTCCAAGCGCGCGGGCATTAAATCCCAATCCGGGTTCGGAAAGTCTTAAAGCATCATTAAAATTTTGCGCTTTTGTTTCAGTATAAAAAAAAGCAGCAATTATTATAATAATAAGAGTAATATTGCCAACATTTTTTTTCATTAATTTCTCCTTGATTTAGTAGATCTTTGAGAATCTGAATTTCTTAAATTTGTTTGACCGGATCTTTTTCTTTCACGCGAATTTTCTTCACCTGATTCCCGATAAATCATTTTTGCTTTTTCCGGTTGCGTAGTTTCACCCGGTAAAATAATTATCGGCGGCGGAGGCGGTGGTGCAAGAATTATTATTTGTGTTTCCGGATCATCATTTTCATCCGAATATAAATACGGATCGTAATAGCAATTAAAAGAATTAAAAAGCATCGGAATAAAAATAACAAGCAAAAATGATCTGAATAAATTTTTCATTTTTACAACCCAATTTATTTTTAGAATAATTTTATCCGATGCTGAATTTTATTTTATCTCCTTCCGCCGTTCGATCTTTCACTATCATTATTACGTGTTTTGGGAGTTTCGCTTCTTTCATTATTTGATGAAGAACTGCTTGAGCTCCTGGCAAAATCGAACTGTGCACAAGTGCTTATT
>CBDUBH010000122.1:0-8169 GCA_965365345.1 uncultured Melioribacteraceae bacterium | reverse complement strand
TCTACAGTCGGTGAAACCGCAAGAACAATCAGCAGTGCATTTGGAATTTGGTCCATAATAACTGCAAGTATAGCATTGTTTTTTGCAAGCTGGCTTGCTGCAGAATTAAGTTTAACTTCTAATGCAACTGTCGGTGCAATTCTCGGATTGGTTATTTGGGGATTGTTTTATGTTGCAATGATGACAATAGAAGTAAGCGCTGTTTCATCTTTGGTCGGCTCGCTTGTAAGAGTTGCCGGAACAGGATTACGTTCAGTTTATAACACTACCACTTCTATGTTTACCAAATCCGATGAACAAAAAATGGCTGATACTGCAGCAAAAGTTGCAGGAGCAGTTCGCGAAGAAATTTTCGGAAATGTTGATGATGATGATGTTAAAAAGGAAATCCAAAGTTATGTAGCTCAATTAAAACCTAAGGAAGTTGATCCGCATCAGATTGCGATGGAATTTGCAAAGTTATTAAATGAAACTGAAATTAGAGCTATCAATGCTCATCACGGTCCTATCATTGATACTGATACAATTGTTGCAACCCTTAAAACAGAAGGCTATACCGAAAGTAATGCAAAAGCATTTGCAAACGGTATCAGTAACGCTATCAGTAAAATAAAACAACACGCCACATCAGATAAAGATAATGTTTCTAAAGTAACTGATTCTGCAATGCATATTGCCGGAGTTGCGCCAGAACAAGCCGAGGCAACTAGAAAACAGATCGAAGATTATTTAAGAAGGACCGGAAAAGAAGAACTTAATCCCGATGCAATTAAAAAAGATCTTGAAAGATTGTTCAGCGATCCCAAAGGTGCAGCCGATTCTCTAAGAAACCGTTTAGCTCATATTGATCGTGATACAATTGCAACTGTTATTGCAGAAAGACAAGATATGAGTAAAGAGGACGCAAACAGTATCATAGATAAAGTTTACAGTGTAATTCAAAGCTTAACATCTACCGCACAAAGCGGGCCCGGAGATGCATCTAACGGAATAATGGAAAAAGTAAAAAGTTATGTTAGTTCATTAAAGACATCTGATGATGAAGATAGTGTTGTTAACGATCTGCAAAAACTTTTCAGTGATCCCAAAGCCGGAGTTGATGCATTACAAAGAAGAGTAAAATCACTTGACCGTGATTCTTTGAAATCAATTATAGCTTCTTCCCGTAAAGATATGACCGAAGAGGATGCCGAACGATTGATAAGAAGAATTGAAACCGCACGCGATAAAGTTTCGCATAAAGTTGATCAGATGCAGGCGGAAATAACCAGAAGACTTGAAGATGCTAAAAAAGAAGCCGTTCATCAAGCAGATGAAGTTAGAAAGACCGCTTCAACTGCTGCTTGGTGGGCATTTGGTTCTGCTGTTGTATCCGGAATTTTTGCCGCGGTCGGCGGAATGATCGGTGTATAATTAATATTAAAAAAATTGCGCGGATTTAAATATCCGCGCAATTATAAATTAAAAATCCATTGCTAAATTATTCAGATCATTAAATTAATTCGTGATTAATATTTTCAAAATTTGCAAATCGTGATTTAATTCTGAATCTTTCCAAAAGCTCTGCCAATTCCTTTGCTTCCATTCCGTAAACATCAGGCAGCACTTCTTTTTTACCGAAAATATTTTCAACATTCATATAATTGAAATGAGTTTTATTTTTGTATGAATAAGTCACCGCGCTTTTAAAATTCCTTTTTACTGCTTCAAAGTTTTCAACTTCATGCCAATTTATTTTTATTGTTTGAAACATACTTCTAACGGTAAATCCTCTCAGATCAATCTTTAAATAGGATTGTTTTGGCAATACCGGAATAAGGGAAGCAATTGCGGCAAATCCGAAAAATAAGACTATGATCCATCCTGCAATAGAGCCGGTGGTATGAATTAGCTTTATACCGAATGCTGTAAAGGTTAAAGCCGCGATCAGTGATTTTATATATTTTGTTTTTCTTGATCTTAAAATTAATTCTTCATTAAAATTCATTTTATTTTCCTCGCTAAAAATCAGCTGAAAAAACTTTCATTTTATAAAAATCTTGTAGGTTGTTCTAAAAAATTTTGTAATTAAAAAAGAAAAAATAACCCGGATTACATGCAGAAATTTCGTTTATTTTTCGATCTGTTTTCATTATCGTAAGGATTAAAAATTAATTAACTTTGATGATCAAATTATGTTTACTTAAAAAAGAATCGAATATGATTTTATTTTGAAATGCACGGAAAACTGTTTGAAAAAATAATCTTCATTTAAAAAACAGTTCAAAAATATTATTATTTTCTTGCAAAGCACATTCTATTACTTTAAATTGTAGATACTATGAAAAAAATATCGTTTGCCAAATTAAGCGGTGCAGGAAATGATTTCATTTTCTTTGATAAAAAGATAAATCCCGGACTTAATCCGGATAAAGATCTGATTTCAAAAATATGCGCACGCGGAACCGGAATTGGTGCCGATGGAGTTATTGTAATATCCGATAAAGAAGATTTTGATTTTGAAATGCAGTATTATAATTCTGACGGATCAACAAACACACTTTGCGGAAACGGTGCCAGATGCGCAATCCGGTATGCTTATTTAAGCGGAAGAATTAAAAACGATAAAACAAAATTTTTTTCAAACGGAAAGATTTATCACGGAGAAGTGATTGATCCGGTAAATATTAAATTTTTTCTAAACGAACCGGAAAAGTTAAAACTTAATTTTAAGATAAAAGCTTTTGATCAACTGATAAATGCATCGTATTTAAATACCGGTTCGCCTCATGCGGTAATAAATATTGAAGATATTTTGAAAGATCCAAAAGATCCGCGATCAAAATTTGATGATATAAATGAAATCCCCGTTTTTGAATTGGGAAAAGAAATCAGGTATCATAAAGATTTTACTCCGGATGGATTAAATGTAAATTTTATTCAGATTAGATCTGATAAAATATTGATCAGAACATATGAGCGCGGAGTTGAAAACGAAACTCTGGCTTGCGGAACGGGAGCAACGGCAGCGGCTATAATTTTGTATTTGAATTACGGCATAAAAACTCCGGTTACTCTTGTTACTAAAAGCGGATTTGAACTTAAAGTTGATTTTGCGGTTGAAGACAAAAAATTGAAAGATCTTTCTTTAACCGGGCACGCCGAAATTGTTTTTACGGGTGAATTTTTTATAAATGATTAAATATAATTGCGGAGAATAACTAAATGGGTAAAATTATTTTTTCAATTGAGTATGAAATACTTGAAGAAAAAAGAAATGAATATTTGTCTTTGATCAAAGAAATGAAAAGTTTGATTTCTGCCGAAGGACTTATAAGCTATAATGTTTACGAAAGAAAAAACAAGCCGAATGGTTTTGAGGAAATTTTTGTATTTGAAAATTATGAAAAATATGAAGAGTATGACGATAATCAAAATGAAAGAGTTGATATTTTGATGGCTAAACTTTCTGATATGATAAAAGGAAATTCCATTAAATACAATACTTTGGAAGAACTTTCGCTTTAGTTTTATTTAAGCTTTTCCAAATATTAGAATTTCAAAAGTTCATTTTTTGATAATTATAAATTGAATTTCGAAAATAATACAATTTAAATATAAGTTTACAGGTCATTACTTAATTTTTAAGCGATGACCTTTTTTTTGTCTTTTACAAATTTATATAAATTTGTGTATCTTTAACGACAAAATTTTTTAAAGGAAAGCCATGAAGATTAAACCGTTATATATTTACCTCGGTGTTTTTTTAATTGCAGTTGTTTCTATTTTTGTTTTTACGAATTTAAATGATGATAAACAGCAAACAGCTATGACCGGTCAAATGCCAAATGATGATGTTCATAAAGGATTGAATCAGCAGAATCCGCACGGCGGCGATATGGGAGCTATGACAGAAAGAGTGAATCATGCTTTGGCACAGATGAGAAAACAATATCAGGAAAACCCTAACGATACTAGTATTGCTAAACAATTTGCCGATTATCTTTCTATGGCCCATCAACCGGACAGCGCAATTATAATTTATGAAAATATTCTTGTAAGAGACGGCAAAAGAAGTGACATCAGAAATTCTGTTGCTTATCTTTATCTGCTTAAAAGAGATTTCAAAAAATCCGAAGCTGCACTTTCCGGAATTTTAAGATATGATCAAAATGATACTCAGGCAAAATTCAATATGGGAATTATTGCTGTGGAAAGCGGCGATAAAGAAAAAGCAAAAAGCATTTGGCAGGATCTTGTAAAACAGCATCCCGGCGATCCGATGGCAAAAAAAGCCGAAGAAGCAATTGTTCAGGTAAATCAAAATTGATTTTTTAATATGTACGAATATGCCGGCGCAATACATATACATTCTGTTTTTTCCGATGGTTCGGGAGAAGTAAAAGATATTGTAAACTTTGCCGGTGAAGCCGGGCTTGATTTTATTATCCTTACTGATCATAATACTTTGCGCGCTTTACAGGAAGGCCTTGAAGGATGGTATGATAAAACTTTGCTCCTTGTTGGCTGCGAAATAAACGATAAGGAAAATAAAAATCATTATCTGGCTTTTGGTATAAACGAAACAATTTCAACGCGTCTGCCTGCAAGTGAAATTGTAAAAAGCGTAAAGGAAAGCGGGGGAATCGGTTTTATTGCTCATCCTCACGAAAAAAGATCTTCTATGAAGGAGCATCCGCCTTATCCTTGGACCGATTGGGATGTGGAAGGATTTGACGGAATAGAGATCTGGAACCATATGTCAGAGTGGATGGAAGGATTGACTGAGGAAAACAAGTATCAATATGTTGTTCATCCTCTAAAATCAATTGTTGCTCCGCAAAAAGAAACTTTGGAAGTTTGGGATAAGTTAAATCAAAAAAGAAAAGTTGTGGGAATTGGCGGTGCCGATGCGCACGCGCATAAATTGAATGTGCTCGGTTTTCTGGAAGTCGAAATTTTTCCGTATAAAGTTTTATTCAAAGCAATTCGGACCCATGTTTTGTTACATGAAAAATTAAAAGCGGGATCAAGTGCGGAAAATTTGAATAAGTCAAAAAAACTTATTTACGAAGCCTTAAAAACCGGAAGGTGTTTTATTTCGAATTTTTACATAGCCGATGCTTCCGGATTCAGATATTATGCCGATGATAACGGTAAAATTTATCAGATGGGTGATGAAGTAAAGCTCGGTTCAAAATTAAAACTTCGCGCTATTCAGCCGGCGCATGGTGAAAGTGAAATTATTTTGTTAAGAAACGGAAAAATTATTGACAGGATCTTCAGTTCCGATACTGAATTTGTGATCAGTAAAACCGGTGCATACAGAGTTGAAGTCCGAAAAAATAAAAAAGCCTGGATCTACTCAAATCATATCAGAGTAATTTAGAACTTGGATTTGAAATTCAGCAAGTGTTCTCATTTAATTATTTAATAAAATTTGTTATATTTGCGCCCATAGTTCAACCGGATAGAACGTCGGATTCCGGTTCCGAAGGTTGGGGGTTCGAATCCTCCTGGGCGTACAAATTAAATTTAATTTAGGGAGTTAAAAAGTGCTGACTCAAAAGAAAAAATTTTCAAGAAAAGAAATGAAAGAAGATGCATTAGTTACCGGTTATTACAAAACGGTACAGTATATTAATAATAATAAAAAAACTATTGCAATCTATGCAGGAGTTTTAATTTTAGTTATTGCTGCCGCCGCATTTTATATCTGGAATAAAACCCAGCAAAACGAAAAAGCCGGAATTCATCTCGCAAAAGCAATGGGCCTTTATAATGCAGGCGCATTTCAGGAAGCCATTAACGGCAGACCTGCTGCAGGTATAAAAGGATTAAAAGAAATTGCTGATGAATTCGGGAGTACTGAAAGCGGTGAAACTGCCAAAATATTTTTGGCAAATTCTTTTTCAATGTTAGGTCAGTTTGAAGAAGCTTATAAAACTTATGATGATTATGGCGGCGGAAACGATCTTTTCAAATCAGCTGCAACAGCGGGAGTTGCAAGTTATTATGAATTCAAAAAAGAATTCAAAAAAGCAGCCGATTCTTATAAAGAAGCAGCTTACATTGCAAAATCAAATCCGTTAAATTCTGATTACATGCTTAAAGCCGGAATAAATTATCTTGATGCCGGACAAAAAGAAAATGCTTTGGAGATCCTTAAACAACTTAAAGAAGATTATCCCGGAACTCAATCTTCTCGCGAAGCAGATCGTTTTATCGCTTTGGCAAGATAAATTTTAGTAAAATTTTGACCGCCTTTAATTAAGCTTAAAGGCGGTTTTTTTATGACTCAGGCAAATTGATTTTTCTTATTTTGCAAAATTTTGACATCTTGTAAATTCTTGATTTTATAAATACTTGTAACTATATTTTTCAAATAAATATAAATAATGTAGGGAGTTATGGCCGATACATCAGATTTCAGAAACGGATTGATCATCAGATTTAAAAATGATCTTTATACATTGATCGAATTCCAACATGTAAAACCCGGCAAAGGCGGTGCTTTTGTCCGCACAACATTAAAAAATATGAGAACCGGAAGAGTATTGGAAAATACTTTCAGAGCAGGTGAATCAATTGAACCGGTTCGAGTTGAAAGAAGAAAATATCAATATCTTTACCGCGAAGGTGATTTTTTGGTTTGTATGGATAACGAGACTTACGAACAGATTAATGTTTCAATTGAAAATTTTGATGACAGCGTAAAATTTTTGAAAGAAAGTGAAGAAGTTGAAATTCTTTTTGATAAAGATAAAATTATAAGCGTTGAAATTCCTATCTTTATAAATCTTAAAGTTATGGAAACCGAACCCGGATTTAGAGGTGATACAGCAACTAATGCCTCAAAGCCCGCAAAACTCGAAACCGGAGCATCAATTAACGTTCCGCTTTTCGTAAATGAAGGTGATGTACTTAAAGTTGATACAAGAAACGGATCTTACGTAGAAAGAGTTAAATTATAGAATTGAGGGCTAATGGATTTAGAACTTATCAAAAAGTTGGTAAAGATCATTGATAGCAGCAGCATCACTGATTTTTCAATTCAAGAAGGAGATCTTAAATTAAGAATCTCTAAAAGAAATAAAATTCAACAAGTTATTTCTCATTCCGGAATTCAGCCGCAACACACTCAGGTACACGGCATTACTCAGGATAACAAATTACCAGAAGAAGCTGCAACCGAATCCAAAGCTGCTTCGCAAAATCAAAATCTGCATGAAATAAAATCTCCGATAGTCGGAACTTTGTATCGTGCGCCAGCTCCCGATGCCGATCCTTTTGTACAAGTCGGCGATACAGTTTCACCCGGTATGGTTCTTTGCATTGTTGAAGCTATGAAACTCATGAATGAAATTGAATGTGACGTTAGCGGAAAGATCGTAAAAATTTTAGTTGAAAACGGAAAACCGGTTGAGTATAACCAACCATTGTTTTTAATCGAAAGAAGCTGATTTTAAGAAGAGGTATTTTTGTTTAATAAAATTTTAATCGCAAACCGCGGTGAAATTGCGTTAAGGGTGATTAGGACTTGCAAGGAATTAGGAATTAAAACAGTTGCGGTTTATTCAATGGCTGATGTTGATTCCCTTCATGTAACTTTTGCCGATGAAGCAATTTGCATCGGACCCGCACAATCAAAAGAAAGTTATTTGAAAATCCCGAGAATAATTTCCGCGGCGCAGGTTACAGGAGCAGATGCAATTCATCCCGGATACGGATTTTTAGCTGAGAATGCCGGATTTTCGGAAATTTGTGCCGAATCAAATATCAAATTTATAGGTCCTTCTCCTGATATGATAAATGCAATGGGCGATAAAGCTTTTGCAAAAGAAACGATGAAAAAAGTAGGCGTGCCGGTAATTCCGGGAAGCGATGGAGTTGTAAAAAATCTGGATGAAGCAAAACATATTGCTTCGGAAATAGGCTATCCCGTAATTATAAAAGCATCAGCAGGCGGCGGCGGAAAAGGAATGAGAATTGTCTTGGAAGATAAAAATTTCGAGAGCGCTTTTCAAACCGCAAGAAATGAAGCCGAAGCCGCTTTCGGAAATCCCGATGTTTATATTGAAAAATATATTGAAAATCCGAGACACGTAGAAATTCAAATTATCGGTGATCAATTCGGAAATGTTTATCACTACGGTGAAAGAGATTGCTCTGTTCAGCGCAGACATCAAA
>CBDUBH010000121.1:0-8181 GCA_965365345.1 uncultured Melioribacteraceae bacterium | reverse complement strand
ATATGGAATTGAACTTTGCGCACCGGATCGCGTGACAGAAATTGACGCTGCTTTATTTGCAAATTCAATTGCTTTATTTATTGAATTTTCAAATGAAAGATTTGCAGCCAAAGCGCCGTTAAATACATCTCCGGCAGCAGTTGTATCAATTGCCTTTACTCTAAATCCACTAAAATATTTTACTCCATCCATATTTAACAGCATTGCTCCCTTTGCACCCAAAGTTACAATTACATTTTTTACACCTTTATCAATTAATTTTTTAGCCGCATTTAATAATGAAGTTTCATCCGTAATTTTACTTTCGCTTAGAATTTCAAGTTCATTTTCATTCGGAGTTAAATAGTCAATCATAGGTAATATTGAATCAGGTAAATGCAAAGCCGGAGCAGGATTTAAAATAAATAATGAGTTACTTTGTTTTGCAAGTTCAGCTGTTTTAATCACTGTTTCAATTGGAATTTCGAGTTGTGTTAACACGACTTTTACACTTTCAAAAAGCGCAGATTTATTTCCAATATCTTGAGGGGTTAATTTCATATTGCTTCCCGAAATTACGATTATCTGATTCTGTCCTGTTTCATCAACTGTAATAAGCGCTGTTCCTGTGTGTTCATTTTCATCAGTAAATAATCCTGATATATCAACATTATCTTCAATCAAAATTTTAGAAAGTTTTTCCTTAAATTCATCGTTTCCCATTTTCCCTATGAATGCTGTTTTGCATCCTAATCTTGCACAGCAGACCGCTTGATTTGCTCCCTTTCCGCCGGGAAACATTTCAAAATTTTTACCGAAAATTGTTTCGCCGGGATTTGGAAATCTGTTTGCCGTAACAACCAAATCCATATTTGAACTTCCTATAACAAGCACTCCTTCCCTTTTCATTTTCTCATCCCGGAATTAAAATTCTAAACTGAAATTTTATATTTATTTTGATGTTCAATTACAGGTGCGCTAAATAATCCCGATTCTTTTTTGACCGCTTCAAGTATATTGATCAATGTATTTGTTATTTTTATTTTAATTTTATTTTTACCGGCTTTTACCAAATTTGTTATGTCAGATTTATATGGATTCCAAGGAAGAATTACCGGCTCACTTTCATTTAGAATTATTTCTGCAACATCTTCACCGCAATCAATTTTCAAAAATAATTTTCCACTAAGATATTTTTCATCAACATCAAATTCTGTTTCGTAAACTCCGGTGCCTGAAAAGAACGGATAACCTTGTTTTGTCCAATCTCCGGTTTTCAATGTTGATTTTTTTTCTGTTATCAAGAATTTTCCGTTTTTTTCTTTTAGCGAAAAATCACCGACAATTTTTAAAAGGTCCAGCATACCGTCAGTTCTTCTGTTAACAATTAATTTTACGGCAATTTGATTTTTTCCGGTTTTCAAAAATTCATCTACATCAACTTCTTTTATCTCGGCATCAATTTTACTGCGTCTTCCTTTTTCTTTTACTTCTTTTCCATTTATAAATAATTTGTATTCCGAACCACTGAATCCATCAATTAAAATGCGCATATTATCAACTAATTGTTCAGCTTCAAAAGAAGTTCTATACCAAAGTGTAACAGGATAAATTTCTTCATCTCGCTCCTGAGGAAGTTGCATTTCCCAAGCACCAAGAGTTACATCAAGCCAATCTTTATCATCAAAATTTTCATTTGCAAAATTCGTATCATCAGAATTTTCAACCATTTTCATTTTCCATTTTGAAATGCAAATAACATTATCATCTTCAACATGAAATTTGAATTCATTTCCTAATTTTATTTCTGTCAGATTTTCCTTTGCTTTTTCTTTTATTGAATTTGATTTTCCATTTTTGAAGATTGTAAAATTAATTTCACTTTCGGAATTTCCGTAAGCTTCAATTTCGTTTCCATCAAATTTTTCAATTGTAAGATTTGATTCACTTATAAATGTTGATGGTTTTTCATCTCTAATAATTATAATGTGAGATTCGCTGGGAGGAAAATTCAACTTGATACTTAATCTTTCATCATTTATTTGATAAATATTAAGCGGCTCAATTTCGCCGGTGTTTGGATTCCAAATTTCCGGAACGCCAGTTTTTTCAAAAGTAATTTCAACTTCACCTTTATTTTCTTGAAGAACATTTGTTATAAAATAAATATCGAAATCATCTTTTTTTCTGTGAAGATAAAAAATATCTTCATTGCTAATTGTCACATCTGGTGTTATGCATTTTAAAATCAGTTCGTTTAATTTTTCTTTTTGTCTTTCTTTGTTTAATCCTTTTCCTTCAATAATAAAAACATCGCCTTTTGAATTTTTATGATTAATATTGAAAGTTGCGCCGTTACTGAAATTATGTAAAATTTCATTCGGATCTTTTCCGAAAAGTTCAGCAAGTTTTTTATTTGCATCGTTATTTTTATATTCAAGAAGTTCAAAAGGAATTAAAGTATCCGCAATTAATTTACCGCCTGATTTTACAAATTCATTTATCTTATCAAATGCCGTTGATTTTAAGTGCGTAAGCGGTGGAAGGATCAGCAATTCATACTCTTCATCTTTTAAAATAATTTTTCCGTTTTCAACTTTTGCTTCTGAAAGGATATCTTCATCTGTAAAATCAAAATCATAATGAAGCCTTAACAAGGTATCGGTCAAATAATTAAAATCAAATTCAATAACATTCCCTATTTCATTTCTTGATTGCGGAATGTAATTTGTCCAAATACTGTTGATCGGATAAAGCATCAAAATTTTTGCAACATGATTTCCACCTGATAAAATATGACCTAATCTTGACATGTAAGTTGTAAACTTATCATAATATTTCCACCAGGTGTGATGATAAAATTGAGATGGCGGCCAATCACGCTTTCTTTCACCCTCAATAGAATAATGGTAACCGTGATTATTAAAAATTGTTACACCAAGTACATATTCCCAATTTGCAATCCATTTCATTCTTTCAAGTGAACAATCCCAATATGTTCCACCCATTGATTCACAAAGTAATCTATTGCTTCCGTAATAATGCGCGGCAGAGCTTGCAAGTTTTAATGCAACATGTTGATCAGGTTCACTTTCGGTTCCAATTTTCGGATAAAGATGATCAACTCCTGTAATATGAAAATGTTTCAAGTGCTTGAAAATATTGCCTTCGCATCTGGCATGAACTCTTAACCATTCTTCACCTAGCAAATGTCCGGTAAACAAAACATTATTTTCTTCGCACCAATCTCTAATTTGTTTGTAATACGATTCAGAGTATTGTTCTGTTAAAGTTCTCCAAAAATCATATCTGATCTTTGAAGTTATTTCACCCATAGTTGTATAAAGAGCAGGTAGATACGGTTTAAGATCATATCCTCTTCTTTGGCGGAAGATCTTGAACATTTTACTTGTCCACGGAATCACCAGATTGTCTAAACCCATATGATAATAATGCATTGCGGGTTCATCAGTGTAAAATCCGGGTACAATTCCACCAAAATCCTTTCCAACGGCTTTTTTATATTTTTCGTGTGTTACTTCAATAAATTTTGCTGTTGATTCCGGATTTAGCGCATCGATATAATAATCAATTTCTTTTTCCAAAAAATAAAGTAAGCGCCATTTTCCGGCGGGAGCTTCCCAGGGAATTACTGCATTGAATGATAAATTCGGAGTAAGGTCAATTAAATTTTTTATTCCTGTTTGATATTCTTCATCAGTGCAGGCATAAGCCGCAATAGGTTTTGAATTTCCTGTATTTACATATCTGTCATCAGTAGCTTCTAAAAAAGTAAATAATGGTCCATCAACCATCAGCGGAACAAGTTCTAAATATTTTTGCCGCAACTTCGGATTATTTTGTGGGACTTGCCTTTCTGCCGTACCGCTAGGCCAATTCATTTCATCATAGATCCAGAGATCAATGCCGATCTCTTTTGCTTTTTCAACTGCAAATTTCACTCTTTCCATCCAAGTATCGGACAAGTACCCGATTGATTCACCAAATCTTCCGTGAATAAAAATTGAAAGTATTCCTCTTGATTTATATTCTTTTAATTGAAGTTCCATTTCTTTTTCATCCATTTCGCCATTCCAAAACCAAAATGGCATTATGCCTAATTCCGCAGAAGGATTTTTGAAATTATCTTTTGTTAGAACTTCGCCGTTTTTTAATTTTTCTGAATATGCCATAGTTAAACTTTTCCTTTAAAAATATTTTTAAAACGACATTATTACTGAGAATCTATGTGGCGACTTTAAAAAGTCGTAATTAACATATGCGTAATCAACTCTTAGATTTGCAAATCCGGAATCATAATTAAATCCTGCACCAAAACTTAAATTGCCTTCATCATAATTAAATTTATATCCACCGCGCAGCGCAAACATATTCAAAAACCAATACTCCATACCTAAGTGTAATCTTTCTGCATAATCGTTTGAATGAATTGCATCAATATTAAAAGTCAATTTTTGCTTTAAAGGATCTCCACCCAATAAAAGATCAGAACCGCCTAAAAGATCAATTGAAGTTCCGATCCGGTAAATCAAAGGCAAATCGAAACTTTGCTGTTCTTCTTCCAGAGTATTCAGCCATCGTGCCGGAGTTGAAAAATTCTGAGCACTCCTAGCTATTTTAATTCCTTTCCAACCGGTGTTATAAAAGCTGCCTACATCAAAAGCCCAATTTTCAGAGGTATAAACGAAAAGATCTTCACGAAGGTATCTCAGGTTTACTCCAATTGAAAGTTTATCAGTAAATTGTCTGGCAAATCCCAATCCGAATGCAACATCACTTCCTGAAAAAGTATTTCCTGTTCTAGTATCAGTACCTCCAGATGTTCCCGTTATCAATGCTTCTGGAATATCTCCGTAATCAAGAGTGATGTAACTTAATGCCAAGGTTCCAAGATTTCCCATATTGTAGCCAACGGCGCCGGAAAAAATATTTATATCTGCAATCCAATTCGTATATGTAAAAGAAGCCTCTGCGCTGCTTATTCCAACTATTGAAGCAGGATTCCAGAATATTGAATTTATATCCTGAACAGATGAAATATTTGCTTCGCCCATTGCTACTTGTCTTGCACCCATTCCTATTTTCAGAAATTGCAATGAGGTACGCCCGGCTTTATTAAATTGAGCATTAATATTTCCGGCAATAAAAATTATATATGCAAGCGTTATAAAAATTTTTTTCAAAATAAACCTCCTAATGATTTGCCGATAAATGAATCAGCGGATAATCATTAATTTTCCAACAGTTTTTGATCCTGCCGTTCCTTCTGTTTCAGATTGAATTACATAAATATATAATCCGGGGGCAACCAGTAATCCAGATTCGCTTCTTTGATCCCATTCGGCGCTTCCAGATAAATTCCCGAAAGCATCAGCACCATGATTTAATGATCTTATCAAATCACCCGCAAGATTATAAATGTTAATTGTTGCACTTTCGGGTAAATTTCTAAACTCGATTTTTCTGTTTGGCTCAGAGGATGAACCCGGGAAACTTCTTTGCGGATCATTTTCTATATATGGATTAGGTACTGCAAATACATCCCAACCGGATTCAATTGAAACCGGGCCGGGTCTGGCACCTGTTAACTCTGTCATATTCACATCTGCACTAACTAGTTCAGGCAAATTTTCTACTCTTGTACCATTTGCTGATGTCCATGGTTTTGGATTTGAATTGTACGCTTGAACATAATAGTAATATTCAAAACCGAATTGAATTTCCTTATCAAAATATTCATATTTTTGAAGTTCCTCGTTCCAATAATTTTGAAAGTGAGTTTTCGGAATTTCAGCTATAAGATCCCAAATTCCTCTTTTATCTCTTCCCCGGTAAATTCTGTACCCGCTCAGATCATTTATTCCATCGTAAAAAGCAGTGCCTGAACCGTCAGCAATTACTTTTGTTTCAGCAAGATTATCCCATCTTACCGCAATTATTGCAGTATCAGAACCAATAGATGCGTTAGAAGCAATACAATCAGGCGCGGGAGGAGATTCAGGAACATCAGCAGCTAAATTGATTCCGTTTACATTTGCGCCAAAGCCCCATTTTACTGCATTGCGAACTGCTTCAGCATTTCTCCTGATTGCCGCAATAGTGCTATCCGGAAAATAATTGTTAGGATCTCCTTTATAAACCTCGCGCAAATCCATAACGCCCGCTACTTCGGCAATTATAAATCTGATTGAATCACCGGGAGCTAATGTGTACGGACCAAACGAACTTGTATACCAGTTATATAAATTACCATTATTTGCAGGACGCTTGTTGTGAGTTGCAAATTGAAACATTTCAGCCGGTCCAAAAGTGTTCAATCCAAATCCTTCAAAGTCAACGGTCTTACCATTGAATTTATCACCTTCATCACTGTAAATATTGAAGAAAACAGGATCAGCCTCAAACGGATCCGCAGTACTTCCTGTTGGTGGGGTCCTGTAAAGAAATGTAAATCCAAAAGCAGCAGGATCTTGCAATTCGGGTGAATAACTTGGATCATTTCTTAACAAATTTTGCCAATTGCTTTTTAAACCGTATTGATCCCATGGAACCGGCTCGCGTCCGCCATTATAATCACGGCTGTAAAAAAGTAATCCTTTGCCATCAGGGAGATCATTTTCAACATTATAAAAATCCGTATAACCGCTACCCGGATGCCAACCAAACGAGCCACTGGGAGCTGTTGATGAAAGAAAATCAGAGCTATAATGAAAATTTATTACTCCTTTTGTAGATACCTGAATGCCGCTATGAAAAACAAACCACAATTCATTCAATGTCTGCTGGTGATTTACTATCCTGTTTACCGAAGGGATTGCAATATCACCAGTATTTACAAGCACATAATCATAAATAATAAAATCACTGTATCCGGGAAAACTCCATGCCATGGATCTTTGTTTTATTGTTACTCCGGTTGAAGTTTCAAATTGAATGTAATTCATTTCTTCCGGTAAAAGCGGATTGAAATCTTCATCTTCAATGAAATTTTGAGTAACGGTAAACGGAGGAATATTACCTAACAATGCACCATTTTGCCCTGCAATTGGAGCCATAGAAGATTGATAAACAATAAAATCTCTTGGCTCAGGTGTAAACGCGGGAGGAACTAATGTCTGTGCATCTTTCGTAATGATCCAAGGACCACTTCTGAAATTATGAAAATTTGCATCAGTGATGAATCCGTTTGCCATAAATTCATCAGTAGGAAAAGTATATCCGGAAAATCCGGGATAAAATCCTATTCCGGTCAATTGAGTGTAATCCCAAGCTCCGGGATCTCCTATAAATCCATAGTTATATAAAGTTTCCCAAAGTTTTCCGCGCGTATGCGTTGCTGCGTTTTGCTGTGAGAAAAGAAACTCTGTCTGAATTAAAAAAGAAAAAACAAAAATTAAAAAAATTATTTTTTGAACATGTTTAAGTAGATTTTTCATATAAAGCTCGTTAATTGATTTATTCAATAACTTAAAGCTATACCAAAGGAAATTTGCCTCGGCAGATTTCTGAACATCAACTGATCCGGAAAAGGCGCACCGTTAGATTTTGTTTCGGGAAAAGTTTCAAAGCCTGAATTTATAAATCTTACCCTGTCTTCCGGAGATGAAGATTTTACAATATCAATATTGGCCCATTTATCATTGAATGCATTTTTCACTTCAATAAAAAATGCAGGTTTTATAAAACCGAAATCAAAATCTTTTCTTATTCTTAAATCAGCATTTTTATCTGCTGGTCTTTGAAATTGACTTCCGGCTTCTGAGAATACATCGCTTGCAATATTTTTATTCGGGTAATAGATTTGATAATCAATTGCAAATTGCACATTGGAAAAAATGTTAAACAAAAAACTAAGATCGCTTGGAGTAATTAGTGTTATTCCAAATTTTAATCGTGGTCTATCATATATTACAACATCACCAATATCCACAATCTGTCCAACCTGCATTTTTGAACCCGGTGGAACCACAATTACCGGATCACCGGATCTACCATTAATTCCGGAAGTGAAAGTATAATTTAAGTAACCTCCCCATATTCCTGTCAATGGTCTTCTCAATGAAATTTCAATTCCTTTTGAATCACCATAATCTCCGTTTCCTGAAGTATAATATCTTCCACCATCCTGAGTAATAACTGTGATTGTTCTTACTGTATTTGTTATATCTTTGTAGTAAGCAG
>CBDUBH010000120.1:0-8230 GCA_965365345.1 uncultured Melioribacteraceae bacterium | reverse complement strand
AAGTTTTATAATTCTCAAATTTCAAATATTCTTTATTGATTATCGCTTTTTCCAATAATTCAAAAGCGTTGTTTACATTTATATAACCTCCGCCGAAATCTAAAATGTTGTAATCTTCCATTTTTACGGCTGAATTTCTAACTATATTATATAAAAGTTGAGCAGGAATTTTTACATCGGGATATTTTTGATTTACGTAACTTAAAAGCAGTGACATAACTCCGGCAGAATAAGGCGAAGCCATGCTTGTTCCCCACATTCTGTCAAAAGCCGCCCAATTTGCAACGGTTGAAACCGCAGCGCCCGGAGCAACAACATCCGGTTTTTTTGCTTCGCCGCCGCGTGAACTGAAATGCAGAATTATATCTTCTTTAATTGATGAGCCGTAAAGATCACGTCCGACTTCCTTTGTTAAAACCGCGCCGGAAGAAAAAACATACGGACTTGCAGCAGGCAATCCGGAACTTGAAATTCCCGGTCCGTTATTTCCGTTAGAAGTGCAAACATAAAGATAAGGATTTTTGCTAAGCAATTTTTCAAGGAATTTTTCCATTCCCGCGCTGCCTTCAATTACCGAACCAACGCCGTAACTCATATTAATTATGCACGGCTCTTTTCTTGCTTTCGAAATTGAATCGGCAAACATAAATGCGTTTTTCATACTTTCAGTTACGGTTGCGCCGCCCGATAAAGTATTCTCGCCGCTTTTCACTCCGATAAGCTTCGCGCCGATTGCAACGCCGTTAAAATCATTTTCGTCGATCTTATATCCGGCTGCAATTCCCGCAACGTGAGTTCCGTGATTTCCATCATCAAAAAACAGATTTACCATTTTCTTTTCTGGAAAAATATTCATAGCGAAAGTTAAATACGGCGGTCTGCCCGGATTTTCAATTTTGAAAATATCCAAATTTTCGCGGTAACTTCTTACCGGATTTTCATCCGAAAGATCACCATCGGCATCAGTATCAACATACGAAACCCAAGTTTCTTTATCCTGAATTTTCGTTTTGAAAACCAGCAGCAAAAAATTATCGGTCGTATTTCCGTTGCCGTTAATATCTTTTACGCCGCTGTTTGAATTTCTTAATCTTTCTTCACTGAAATTTCCGATGAAATATTTTTCATCAGAAGATTTAAAAGAAAGTTTGTCAACTCCGCTTAAACGTAAATTTTTATCGTCTTTATTTACAGCAAAAGTTAAACCGTCTTTTTTATCAATTTTCGCATCCGAAAGTTTTACATCACCTTGTCCGGTTAAATCAACAACATCAATTGCTTTAATTTCGCCGGTTGAAGTTTTTGTTAAACCGTCAATTCCGATATCAATTCCGGTATCAAAAACAAAAATTATCGTTCCTCTTCCATCGTAAGTTGGATATTTTTTCAAAAAATCTTCAACGCCTGTTGGCTTTAAGGAAAGAAAAGTTTGTGATGAATCTTGTGCAAAAACTGAAACAGTTAAAAGAAAGGAAAAAATTAAAAGTGTAAATCTCTTCATTTTTCACCCGGTAATTATTTTAAAAACAGGTTAAATCATAGTGCAAAAATTAAGTAATAAAAAGCGGCTTTACAAATAAAACAAAAGTAAAAATTCCTTTTTTCACTTTTCCCTGAATTTGAAGCGAAAAGCGTAAATTATTTTATATTTAATTGAAATTGCTGTTTATTAAAATTTAAAATCACAATGTCATTCCGGCTTGCCCGGAATCTGACATTCTAAAAACAGTAAAAATCCGAAATTTTCATTTTGACAAAAACACTATTTTGCAAATTGAGAGATTTTTTTAATTAACTAAATTTATTCTATGATTTTTGATAATGAAATTTACCGATAAAATATCGCATTCAAATTTAATTTTGATATTTGCTTTCGTAATCTTTGCTTCGCAGATTTTGAATGCGCAAAATTTCGTTCATTCTGATTCAATTAAAATTTTAAATTATTTTGAAAATCAAATTCCGAAAGAAATTTTTTCTAAAGATTTCGGCAAAATTGAAATTGATTCTTGGGAATTTGATAAAACCGATTCCGGCAAAATTATTTTATCCGGAAAAGCATTTAAGAATTTCCTTCAAAATGAAGAAATAAATTTGGGAATTTGGCCGTTCGATTATTCTTTTGAAAATTTAAAAAGTTTAAAAGATAAATTCGGATTTTCGGGAGTTTTTGTTACAACAAAAGATCAATACGAAACCGCAATTAAAGCGGGATTTGAAGCAAAAAATTTGATGCTTAATATTGCTTTCGATAAAGGAAGCGAAATATACAAAGATCGAATTTTAAATTTTGATGCCGGCATTTACTACATTGATGAAGCCGTAAATCACGCTTGCTTTGGGAATAAAAATAAAAGACTTTACGAAATTGAAGAATTGATTGCGGTAAAAAATTTCCTTTTGGAAAATAGGAAAAATTCAATTTTCGTAAGTTCCGGTTATAAAAGATGCGGACATTTGGATTCGCTTGCAAAAATTGTGGACGGAATAATGTACTCGGCTTACGGAAATTGGTACAACTCGCATTTCGGTCCATGCGTAACCGGAATGAATTGGGGCGCAAAATACGAAGAGCAATGGTGGAAAGGCGGAAAAGATCAATTTCCTTCATGGCAAGATATGAAATCACGTTACGGAGAAAAATTTTTTCAAACCTGGATTAACACTTACGAAATTTCGGAATATGAAAATCATTTTAGAAATGCGCAAAAATTGAATTTGCGGAATATTTGGGTTTACGGATTTATGTCAAACGCAACAACTCCGGCTCCGCATCACAGCGATAAATTTCCCGAAATTTCCGAAGCGGCTTTTAAAAGCGGATTTTTGAAAAAAGTTTTTACGAGTTTCAAAATTGAGATGAAAAAAGACAAAAGTAAATTTCAAAATTCAAAAAGAATGAAAGATAAAATTTCAAATCGGGAAATTTACAAAATTGAAAAAATTATTCCGCTTAGCGATTTTGAAATTATTTCAAATTTTACTGAACCACCGGAAAAGTTAGAGTGATTTTTGTTCCTTTATCAACTTCGCTTTCGACTGAAAACTCGCCGCCCATTAACCGCGTCAAATTGTAAGCGATTGTAAGTCCTAATCCCGCGCCTTCGTATTGGCGTTTGTGACCTTCATCTTCCTGCGCAAAAGATTCAAGCATTCTTTGCAGATTTTCTTCTTTTATTCCGCGTCCGGTATCTTCTATGCAAATTTCTACAATTTGATTTAAAGTTTTTGCCGAAACTTCCACTTTGCCGCCGTTTTCATTGTATTTAATTGCATTATCAATCAGCGCAGCTAAAACTTTTTGTAATTTTACCTGATCGGCTTTTATTGTTAAATCAAAATCCGGAAGCATCAATTCTAAATTAATTCCCGATTCATTCGCAATATTTTGCATTTTTTCGAAAACTGAATTTAAAATTTGTATGACCGAAGCATCTGAAATTTCCAATTCAGTTTCGCCGGATTCGATCAAAGAAACTTCTAAAATGTTATCAACTAAAATTAATAGTCTGCTGAATCCGTCTTTCAAATATGAAAATAATTCCAACGCAGATTCGTTATTTCCGCTTTTTACATCATCTTCAATCAATTCGGAATAACCGACAATTGCGTTAAGCGGCGTACGGATTTCGTGACTCATATTTGCCAAAAACGAACTTTTAAGCTGATTTATTTTATTTTCGCGTTCGTAAGCGCTGCGCAATCTTTCTTCGGTTAATTGCTGCTCGGTCGCATCTTTCAAACTGATGATAAAAATTCTTTGCATTTCGTGATGATCATCAGTAAAAGTAACTGAGCCGATATAATCGCGTTTGATGGAATTATCGCGATATTTAAATGTGAGTGAATTTTTTCTTAATTCATTTATGGAAATTATTGCGTTCAAAATTACTTCGTAAAATTCCGGTTCAAAAACGGATTCAATTTTTCTGCCGGTGGATTTTAATCGTTCGATATTAAAAGTATTGAAAAAGTTGTCATTTCCACTTTCAAAGATCAAACTTTCTTTTTCATTTTTGATTATGATAAGCAGATCTGAAATATTATTTATGATTGAGCGCTGTTTTTCTTCGGATCTTTTTATGATTCTGTTTTTAAGCACATAATTTGTAATATCGCTTGCCGTTACAATAAAATTTGTTTCGCCGCCCTGCTCTTTTTCGATCGGCGTAACTCTCAACTCTTTGTACCAAACGCTTCCGTTTTCGTCAATATCCGAAATTACCTGCTCGTAAGTTGAACAATTTTTAAGCTTCGTTTCAAATTCTTCAACATCTTTTTGATCAATAAAATGCGAAAGTACATTTGAAAGATTTTTGTTGTAAAGATCTTCAATGTTAAGTTTTAAAATTTCTTCAAAAGATTTTGTTGAATATGTTATTTTTCCTTCAGAATCCGTAATTATAACGGGAACATTTCCGTATTCAAGCGCATGATGAAGATTATTTATTTTCTTTTCCAAACTGAATCTTTCGGAAAGCGATGAAAGAATCAAAACGAAATATTCATTTTCGCCGATGAAAATTCTTTCTATTTCAACATAGTAAAAAAGATCATCGGGATTTCCGCTTGAAGGAATAAAAACATCAAAATGAAAACTGCTGTATTTACTTTTTGAAAATCCTTGAATCAGCGCAAAAAGTTCGGGTTCAGTTTCAAGTAATGAAAGATTTTCGCCTTCGCGCAGTGAAAAAGATTTTACGAATGAATTATTTGCGTAAAGAATTGAACCTTGAAGATTTGCAATTACCAAAGGTTTTGTATGCGGAAATTCCTCAAAAAGTTTTGCATCGCTTAAGGATTTAAATCTTTTCGGGTTGCTTAACTGTTCTTCAACGGAAATATTATTAATTGAATCTTTCATCTGCAGCCGTAAATTTTTCAATGGTTACTTTTTCGGAAAGTTCGGCAGGAAAGATAAAATTTTCTATCAATTTTGATTTGCCTAATTTATTTGTTAGCGTAAAAACCGCATTATTGATAAAATCAAATTCGGCTATAACCTCTTCTTCAATTCCGTCTTTCAGATCTTTCAAAGCCGAGCTTTCGTATTTATCAATTTCCCCAATCATTTCCAAAGATAAAATTCTTTCAAAAAGTTTATTTAATGCGATTATTTTCACGTTTTCGATATTATTTTCAATCGAAATTTTTTCTTTCTTTACAGTAACCGTAAGTTCAATATTTATTTTTTTATTTCGAAATTCCGCTGCTTTTAAAATTTTATAAGATTGGCGGGTTTCGTTATAGAAATTTACAAAATCAATTTCGGTTGAAAATTCAAGATCTTTTATATAAAAGATAAGATTTAATTTTTCGCCCGATTGTGAAGTTTTGTTTTTTAATTTCCAGTTTATTTTTGAAAGAAAAACCGCAGCCGGCGAAAATTCTATCGAATCGTGATAGGAATTTCTATTTAAACCCGCAAGTTCGGCGTACTTATCCGAATAAGGATTTTTAACTCCTTTGGATTTGTAATGAAAATCGGGTTTTATGTTTATGATTTTTTCCAGCATGGTATTTCCTCAATTTATTATCGGATAAATTGAGGAAATATTAAGTAGCGAAAGATTTAAATTTTCAGCATTTTGCTGTCTTTAGCGTAATTAATGAATTCGGGATTTTCCAAATTATTTAACGCTTCGGCAAATTTTTTGATTCTTGAAATGGCTTCGTTAACAATGTAAAAATCTTCTTCGTGCTTTTTTTTCTCGTCATCGGAAAGTTCGGATTCAATTGATTTTACGGACATCATCAAACTGCTGAGCGGATTATTAATTTGATGGCCGATTGTTGTCGCCATTTCGATTATGGCTTTATTGTGTTCAATTTTTTTAAGCTCATTTTGAAGATTATTAATTCTTATTCCGGCTCTTATTCTTGCAAGCAATTCTTGATTTTCAACTGGCTTTACAAGAAAATCATCCGCGCCGATATCAAGTCCGGTAACTCTGTCTTTTGTTGAGGCGCGCGCGGTTAAAAGAATGAAGTAAATTAATTTATGGCGTTCATCTTTTTTTACTATATTGCAAAGTTCAATGCCATCCATTTTGGGCATTGTCCAATCAGCAACAATTACTTTTGGCGCATATTCATTTAAAATTGTTAAAGCATCTTCACCATTTCTGGCGGTTTTAACTTCGTATCCGTTTTTCGAAAGCAATCTTTCAAGAATGAATCTTGTATCTTCTTCGTCTTCAACAATTAGAATTTTATCGTTTATAATTTCTTTTTCATTCATCTGCATTAACGAGTTTATTTACTTTTTTCAAAAGTTCGTTATAATCAACTATAGGTTTATTAATATAATCTTCCGCTTTGCTTTCTTCAAGAAAGTTATTTGTGCCCAAATTGTTTTGATAAGCGGTTACTAACAATATAGGAATTTTATTTGATTTTTCATTTTCCTTGATCATTTTTGATAGCATAACGCCATCGGCACGCTGTCCGTTTACAAATGTATTTTTTAGATTTATATCCATAATGATCATGGAAATACTTTCATTTGCAACGGTTTCCAGTAATACATCACCATCTTCTAAAACAATTGTTTTGTATGATGTTTTGGCAAATACGTATTTATAAAATGTTTGAGTGAAAGGATCATCTTCAACTATGATAATTGTTTTTTCCATTTTTTATCCGGAGTATTTTACAATAATACTGATTCTTCTGTTGGAAACATCGAAAGGATTTTTTATATTTTTCAATTTTTTATCGGCGTATCCTCTTACTTCCATAATTTGCTCTTCTTTTAATCCGCCGGAAACAAGAGCGCGTCTTGCAGAATTTGCGCGTTCGGCACTAAGTTCAAAATTCGTATAACCCATTGCGCCGTTTGAATATTTTCTTGAATCTGTATGTCCTTCAATTGCAATTTTATGATTTAATTTTGCTATGTTGGTTCCCATTTTTTTAATAATTTCGTATGCCTGGGATTTAAGATCGGATTTGCCGATTTCAAAAAACACTTCATCAAATGAATCAAGAATTTCAATTCGCAAACCTTCATCAACCATTTCGATCGTAATTTGATCTGCAAGTCCTTCAAATTCGGGAATGCTTTGCAATTCATCTACAATTTTTTCGCCCATTTCAGCAAGTTCTTTTTTCTCTTGAAGCTTGCGTTCCATCTGGGCTTTCATATCAAGATCAATAATTGCATTTCCCTGAACGGGAACAATTCCTTTGCCTTTGTTATTTTCGGAAAATCCAATGGGATCATTAAAATAACTTGAAACGGCTTGTTTAACTTCTTCACTTTGACCCAAAATCCAAAGTACAATAAAAAGCGCCATCATTGCCGTTACGAAATCCGCATAAGCAACTTTCCACGCTCCGCCATGATGACCGTGTCCGCCTTTTTTTACTTTCTTAATAATTATCGGTCTGTTATCGTTATCCAAACTCATCTACTTTTCTTTGTGTTTTTCAATGCTTATTGAATCATCAATTACAAATTTTATTGATCCTGAAAATGATTCCGGGCACTCCGGAATGACGAACAAGGCAAATCCTTCAATTTTTACAATTCTAAATTCTAAATTTTTCAGAGAACTATTCTTTTCTTCCGCGGATATAATTTTCCAATTCACCGAAAGTCGGACGTTCATCGGTAAAAATAGTTCTTCTCGCAATTTCAACTGCTATGATAGGAGGATTTCCTTTTGCATAAGCAACAATACAAGCTTTTATTGTTTCCAAATATCTTATTTTATGTTCAACAGTATGCTCAATATTTGCAGCCAAAGGACCGATAAATCCATAAGACGCTAATACGCCCAAAAAGGTTCCCACAAGTGCTGCGGCAACGTGATGACCAACCGCTTCCGCACCGGCGTTAATATCGCCCATTGTTACAATAATTCCAAGTACCGCGGCTACAATTCCAAGTCCCGGTAAAGCATCACCTACTCTGCTGATCGTTCCACCAACGGGTCTTTGTTCTAATTCAAAAGTTTCAATTTCCGTATCAAGCAAAGCTTCAACTTCATGTGGAGGAACGCCGCCTGAAAGCATAACTTTCATTGTATCACAAAAGAAACTTTTTGCAAATGCATCCGTAATAAAAGTTTTGCTTCGCGAAAGGATATCACTTTCTTCAGGTTTTTCAATATGCTTTTCAATTGCAATTAAACCATCGCGCTGCGCCACTAAAAAAAGATCATTAAAAGATTTTAATAATTCCAAATAATCTTCTTTTGAAATTGCATGTGATTTTATGGCTCCG
>CBDUBH010000119.1:0-8310 GCA_965365345.1 uncultured Melioribacteraceae bacterium | reverse complement strand
GTTTCCAATAATAATGATGATAATGATAATTTGTTATCATTATTATCATTTGAAGCATCGAGGTTGCAAGCCCCGGAATTAAATAACTTAGATAATTATAATTAGGATTATAAAGTGAATTCGCTTCGATTCTTACCGGATTGATCAAATTCATTGCGGCATGTTGATTCAAATTTTTTCCGAGAAGCTTTTTCAATTGAATTCCGCCTGAAAATGTTTTTATAATTGAATAAGAATCGCGGTAAATCAGAGTACCGATAATTGCGCTGGAAGAATTTTTATATATTGAAACATTAGAAAAATTTCCACTTTTTATTTTTTGGGAAAAACCATTCGGAAAAACAAATACAGCTTCAATATTTCCTTTTCTGAATTCTTCTTTAGCTTTTTCCAAATTTGAAAATCTTTGGGTTACATTCATTGATGAAGAGGCATCGATTGCGCGGATCATCATTCTTGAAATTTCACTGTTATCATTATCAATTACAGCAACAGGAAGATCGGTAACGACCTTGTTTTTATAGATCAAGGCTAAACTTGCAACTAAAATTAATGGCAGAAAAATTGATAAAACATATAAAGTTTTTCTTTTTGAAATTCTATCAAATTCTCTTTTTATAATATTTAGTAAAGGTGAATTTTTCACTTATATATTAATTTTTTAATTAACGTTGAAATTGAATTTTGAAATTTACAGTCATTCCCGGACGAAGATTTTCAACCGGTTTTAAACTTCGCAAATGAATTTCAAAAGTTTTATAATCAAATCCGCCTTTTTGATTTGTTGCTTTCCATGTAGCAAAATCAGCCATCGGAGCGATATAGCTTACTTCAAAAGAAAAATCCCCGTTGCCTAAAGCGGGAATAATTCCTTTAAGTTTTGTACCTTTCTTAAATTGGTCCATTTGATCTTCGCGGATTTGCAAAACAACCCAAACATCATTGGGATCAAATAAAGAAATTACAGGGAATCCCGCACCTATTATTTCACCCGGATCAGAAATAATTTTACTTATTTCACCACTGATTGGACTTCTGATCTCCAATTCTTTATGATACGCTAAAGCTTCGTTGTAAGCATTTGATGCTTGATAAAAAAGCGCATCGGCACCTGAAATTTCTTCTCTGCGTGCACCGTTCTTCACCATATCAAGTTTTGCTTTTGCTGCAAGCATCTGTTCTTTAGCTGCTTTAAACTGAAATTCAACCTGATCTTTTTCCTGTTCGGAAATTATTCCGTCATTAAATAAATTCTGTATTCGCGTCCATGTTTTTTCAGCTAATTCTTTTTGAGCTTTTGCCTGAATAAATAATTTTTCAACTGCTTCTTTTTCTTCCGAGCGTGCGCCGTTATGAGCCATTTCTGATTTTGATTTTGCCGCATTCATTACACCGCGAGCCTGCTCTAACTTTGCATCCATTTCTTTACTTTCAAGTTTAAATAACAGATCTCCTTTTTTTACATAATTTCCTTGCTTTACAAAAACGGAATCAATTCTTCCCGGAAGTTTTGAAGCCACATCTATTTGCGCGGTTTCTACAATTCCGGTAACGTAATTTGAATCATCGGAAAATGCATCTGCGGCTAAATAAATTATTGAAATTACCGCAATAAAAAAGGGGACAGTCAAAACTAAAATTGATCTTTTATTTTTCATTTAAATCATTCCTCATTCCAAACTTTTAAAATTTCTTTAGGATTTCCCGAAGCGGTTAAAAGATCGTTTAAAGATCTGTAATACTCGTAAAGTGCAGTAAGACTTTCTATTTTATTTTTTTCGTATAAAAGTTGTGCATCAACCACTTCAAGTGAAGTTCCCATTCCGGATTGAAATCTTTTTGTATTCATTCGTAAATTTTCTTCAGCCAATTTTATTGTGTTTTGCTGCTTTAAATATTTGATCTTTGAATTGTTAAAATCTTTAAAAGCTTTTTTTACCCAAAGATCAATTTTTCTTTTAGCATCGGCTTCAATGAAATTTACTTCGCGTTTTAAATGCTTCGAGTTTTGAAGTTTTGAGTAGTCTCTAAATCCGTTAAACAAATTCAATTTCATTTGAATGCCTACAGCCCAGCGCGGTTCCAGTGACGATAAATATTCAGGCAGTATTTCATATTTTCCGAATGCTGCAATTTGTGGAAGAAAATTTGCACGCTCGGCAATAAATTTATCCGAAACGGCATCTTTTTTCTTTTCGATCAATTTTAATAAAGGTTGATTTTGTAAAGCTGAATTCAGATAAAATTCAATAGAATCCGGAATATCATTAAAAGTTAGAGTATCGCTGATAGAAATTTGGGAATTGAAATCTACACCTATCAAATGAACAAAAGCAGTTTTTGCAAGATCAAGTTTATTGCTGTCATCAAATAAATTTTTTTCAGCTTCTGCTAAAGCAACATCAGCGCGCAATAGGTGATAATTTGCAATTATTCCTTGTTTAAAAAGTTTTTCTGCATCATCGCGATGTTTTTTAACTCCTGAAAGAACATTCTTCCTTGTTTTAACGACATTTTGTAAGACTACAATTGTTAAATAGGAATTTACTGTTTCCTGAATAATTTCATTTTCGGTTTTTTTAAGTTCTATCTTAGCGGAAATTTTTTCATCACTTGCATATTTTTTTGCAGCGTAAAGTTTCCCCCCTGTAAATAAAGGTTGAACTCCAATTACGGTAGCAGTCCTGTAATCCTGCTCTTTAAAAGTTTCTTTAAATGAGGGAATAGCATTATTAAGCGCTCCATAACTTTGCTGAAATACTGCGGATCTTTCAACATCAGATAAAGGAGCCTTTCCTTGAAGTAATCCGTAAATATTTGTAAGCTCTGTTTGATTTTTTGCCTGAATATTTAAAATAACATCGCGGATAGGATTCAGATCAATTTGCATCGGGTCATTTAAATGATTATAACTAGCCTGAATATCAACTTGCGGAAGAAAATTTCCCCAAGCTTCCATTTCCTGATATTTTTTTTGCTCAAGTTTTTCACGGTATTGCAAGACTTTATCGTTTTTATTTAAAGCAATTGAAATTGCCTGCTCCAAATTAATTTCCTGAGGAAATAAAACCGTTGAAAAAATTAAAGGAATAAAAATTATATTTAAAAAGTTTTTGTACATATTTATTATTGAATATTGAATCATTATTCAAAAAAAGGATAAAAAAAATTGTTTTTTTATTTTTGGTAGGTTTATTTCATTAAACCATTTTTTACAAGATCTTTCACGTTTTTACGTATTTTATTAAGCGAAAGAGAACTATCGGTATTTCCGGCCCAAATATGAAGCAGGTGACGCAAGCCCCCGAAAATAAAGGCTCGCAAAACTTTAACATCATATTTAGAATTGAAGTGATTTGATTTTATTCCTTCTCTTACGATCTTTTCGCCAAGCTGCATAAATTTTTCGTAATTGGGAGTAAATCTTTCTGGATTTCTTTGAATTGCCTGATTTTGTTCATTAACAAAAACAGCTGATAATGCCGCGTTTGAAGTAAGATTATCAAAAAGTACATCGATCATAAAATCAAATTTATCAACCGGACTTAATTCTTTTCTTTCAACCATTGCATAAAGTTCGTTGTATAGTTTTTCCCAAAGTTGATCAAAGATCTTTAGCAATAGATCTTCTTTGTTTTTGAAATAAACATAAACGCTTCCGGCAGCAACATTAGCTGTTTCGGCGATCTTTGCGATCTTTGCATTGTGAAAACCACTTTCGGCAAAAACCGCAATTGCGGCATTCAAAATATCAATTTCCTTATTTCCTTCTTTTAATCTCATAATGAATATTTCCCTTTTTTGAATCAGTATTCAAAAATAAATAAGAAGGTGAAAAAATTCAAGTCAAATTAAAAAAAAGATTTTAAGCAAAGAAATTTTAAAACTGATATGTATAAATTACATTAAAATTTTCACCGTCACTTACTAAAATAAAAGGGAAGTAATTCATTTTTTCATGACGGTTTACAAGAAAATTTCCCACAAAATAACCAATAGCAGCACCTGCAAAAACATCTGATGACCAGTGTTGATCCTGCACCATTCTTTGCGCGGCGGTAAAAAAAGCGGGAGTAAAAAGTAAAATTTTGTAAAAATAATTTTCGGTATGAGCAGCCAAAACCGTTGAAAGTGAAAATGCTGTAGTGGAATGTCCTGATGGAAATGAAGTTGTTCCGTATCGTATATTAAATAATTTGAATTTGTTATTTCCTTCATCTCTGTATGGTCTGAATCTTCCTGCAACAGTTTTTACAGCAATATTTATCGAAATAGAATAAATCAAAGATTCAACAACTTCAAAAGCAATTCTTGCGGCTTCGTTATCTTTATTATAATATGCGTAAAGAGTTAATCCGCCTGAAACCAAGCCCGTAAATAAAGGCTCGCCGTACATTTTACTAACTTTATAAAATAATTTATCTTTAAGGTGCATCCTTTGCGAAAAATATTCATGAATTTGATCATCGGTCAAAGAATAAAATAAATATGTTCCTGCAGCGGTTCCGCCGAATTTCAGCCAGTCGTATCCGTTCCATTTTAAAGGAGCAGCTAATAATTCTTTTCCATCATCGTAAAACGCGGAATAATAAATTCTATTTGCGGTTGTATCTAGTTGCGAAAGTGATTTTGAATTGATTGAAAAAAATACAACAAAAATGATAAAAAAATGCTTCATCTGAATTTTAAGATAATTTCAAAATTTCAATATTTTCAAGAGTAATAATTCCGCCGAATTTCTGATCTTTTAAAATTTCATTCAGCCTTTCAATAAATCCTCTGATCTTATTTTCATCATCAATTATTTCAATTACGATAGGCAGATCTTCGGAAAGTCTTAGTAATTTTGATGTATGTATAAAACTGTTTTTGCCGAATCCCATAATTCCTTTTAAAACCGTTGCGCCGGCAATATTATTTTCCTTTGCTTCAAGAACAATTTTTTCGTAAGCGGGAGTATGTCCTATTTTATCGCTTTCGCCAAGAAAAATTCTAAGCAGTTTTAATTTTTCATTAGTCATTATTGATCTAAATTAATTTTGAAATAAAATATGCCGCAACTATTGAACCTATACATAAAATTAAATTAAGAAAAATATTTAAAGCGGCAAATAAAAATTCAGAATCCTGCATCAACTTAAAAGTTTCAAAAGAAAAAGTTGAAAAAGTTGTAAATCCGCCACAAAATCCTATTGTAAGAAAAAGTTTGATGTTTGGTGAAAGTAAATTTCTATCATCAAAATAAAAAATAATAATTCCCAAAATGAAACTACCTAAAATATTTACGCCTAAAGTTCCGTAGGGAAAAACAGCGGGTAAAAATTTATAAATGAAATTTGAAAGCCAAAATCTGAACGTGCCGCCAAAAGCTGCGCCCAAGCCAACCAAAAAATATTTCATTTTATTCTTTTTTGTTATAAAAATGATGTTTAAATTTACAAAAATTAAAATAGGAAATTTTATGTTTTCAAAAAATCTTTTAGCTGCAATTTTACTAATATTTTCGGTTAACTTAATTGCACAGGAATCCCCGGAAAAAGGAATCGAATTTGAAAAATCATCTTGGCAGGAAATTTTGCAAAAAGCTAAAGATGAAGATAAAATTATTTTTCTTGATGCTTTTGCTTCCTGGTGCGGACCTTGCAAATGGATGGCAAAAAATGTTTTTACTAATGATACTGTAGCCGCTTTTTACAACAAGAATTTTGTTAATGCAAAAATTGATATGGAAAAAGGCGAGGGAATTGAACTTGCAAAAAAATACGGAGTTCAGGCTTACCCGACTTTACTTTACATAAATAAAAACGGTGAAATTGTTCACAGAACCTGCGGCTCGGTTGAACCCGAAATTTTTATAGCTAACGGTGAAGATGCTTTGAATCCTCAAAAACAACTTGCATCATTTGCAAAAAAATACGAAACGGAAAACTCAAATCCTGAATTTGTTTTTAATTATGTTTCGATGTTGCAAAATGCCTGTATGAATTACGATGTCGAATTATCAAAATATTTTTCTCAAGTAAATGAAAAAGATTTGACTGAAAACGCAAATTGGAATTTGATCAAGAATTTTTTGACCGATCCTGCTTCCAAAACTTTTAAATATTTGATAGCCAACAGAAATGATTTTTACGAAAAATTTTCCAAAGATACTGTCGATGATAAAATATCTTCAGTTTATGCCGATGGTTTAAACAATTTAATTAGAAGAAAAAACTTTGAAAAATATAATGTAATGATCTCCGAATTGAAATCTTCAGATATTGCAACTTCAGAAAAAATTATTCTTTCTTCGGAAATGTTCAGATTGAAAAGAAATAAAGAATGGAACGAGTTTGCAAAAGTTGCTGAAGAATTCACCGAAAAATACGGAATGAATGATCCTATTCATTTGAATTCTGTTGCATGGACTTTTTACGAAAGTGTAAAAGGTGAAGCTGCTTTGCAGAAAGCTGAAAAATGGATAAAAAGATCAGTCGAATTAAAAGATGAATATTTCAATAATGATACTTACGCTCACATTTTATTTGAAACCGGAAAATTGCAAGAAGCGAAAATTGTTGCTGAAAAAGCAATTAAATTAGCAAAAGATTCCGGTGCTGATTATCAAGAAACTGAAGAATTATTAAACGAAATTCACGGTAAAATTAAAGTTTCTAAAAATTAGATTTCTATAAATTCCGGAATAGTTTAAAACAAAAAAGGCGGATTTGAAAAATCCGCCTTTTTTTATTTACACAAATAAGTTTTATTCGGTAACAACAATTTTATATTGTTTACTTTGATTTTTGTTACTATAGTTTATACCGGTTGCTTCAAGATTATCATAATCAATATTGATGATTGTTACTTTAATGTTCTTGTTCAAATTCAAAGCGAAAAGATCATATTCACTTAAAACTTCCAATTTTTCAAAATCATTTAAATTGATTTCGATAATATCGGAACCTTTTCCTTTATCCGGAGCGTCTTCAACTGCAACATCAACTTCAACTTGATTTTGTCTTTCATCCATCAAAATTTCTTTTGTTTTATCTAAACCATTTCTGAAAACCAGTTCCAAAATTCTTTTTGAATCATCATCTAAAATATTTGAAGGAACATCATCCAAACTTCCGTTTCTGTCGTAATGTTCTTGTAAATTCAAGCTGCTTTTTGAAATGCTCTTTTTACGTTTAATATAAAGATTTTCGTCATTGCTTGAAAAATTAGGATCGTAAATAGCTGCTGCAAAATATGCTTCGGCGGCATCTTCATTGCTTAATCCGGGATTGCTAACAGCAACCGGTTTTGCTTTTTTATTATCATCTTTTTTAGGAGCAACATAATCATCTTTTACACTGACAAATACGCTTCCCCAATAATCTGATTCTGACCATGTTCTGCTGATAATTTTGTCAACGATCTTTTTATCTTTAATTTCTGCAAGTTGTTCATTCTTTTCTAATTCCAATCTTCCGTTGGAGTTAAAAATTTTCAACTGAACATCTGAATAAGTTAAAAGTTGAATATACTTATCTTGGTATGATTTTAATAATTCATAATGTTTTTTTAACGAATCAATTCTTAAAGCTAAAGAAGGATCATCTTTTCCCATCAAGCGAACGTAATTTTCGCCCAATATTTTAAGATCAGCCAAATCTTTTTCAAGTTTTGAAATGATTTCCTGATGATTTCTGTACTTTTTACTCTGCATTTTGCCGCTCCATTTTAATTAACCAAACGGATTTATTTATTTTCTTATTTTATTATCGGAAATTTGGTTGCAAAAATTAAATTTTAAGATTTGATCAAAGCAAGAATTCGTTTTTCGCCCGGTAAATCATTGCTTTCTTTTTAAAATTCAATTTCCATTTTATAAAATTTTAAAGTAAATATCAATTTGAACTCTTCTTTTTTAATAAAATCTAAAATTCAATCTTAAATTTATTGATAAGAAAATAGCTTTATTTAGTTACTGATTTGTTTTAGATTTTATAAATAACAACAAAACGGAATTCAGATGAACCGACTTCAATTCGAAACTTCTCCATATTTGCTACAGCATAAAAATAATCCGGTTGATTGGTATCCATGGGGCGATGAAGCTTTTGTAAAAGCCCGAAGCGAAAATAAACCGATTTTTGTAAGCATTGGCTACAGCGCATGTCATTGGTGCCATGTTATGGAAAAAGAAAGTTTTGAAAATGAAGATATTGCGAATTTGATGAACGAAAAATTCATAAATATTAAAATCGATAGGGAAGAGCGTCCTGATATCGATACTATTTATATGAATTTCGTTCAAATGACAACCGGAAGTGGCGGATG
>CBDUBH010000118.1:0-8430 GCA_965365345.1 uncultured Melioribacteraceae bacterium | reverse complement strand
AAACATTTCTCCGGCAAGTTCAATTTTCTGGATCAACGGAAAAAATAAATTTTATTTGAACAGCAACCCGCCAAACGCAAAAGTTTTTTATCGTGATTCACTTTTGGGATTTACTCCGATCTATTTAAGCTCTGAAATTTCGCAGGTAAAAATAGAGAAAGAAAATTTTAAGTCCGTTGTTTTCAATCCTGAAAATTTCGAAAATAAATTTGTGAATTTGGAATATAACGGTCCTGAAAGAAAAAAAAGTTTTTTGAAATCAAACATGTTTAAGATGCTGCTCGGATCGGCTGTAATTTTTGGTGGAACGGCAGCTTATTATAAATTAAAAGCTGATAAGGAATTTGAAAAATTTGAATTGACAAATGACCGCGCATATCTAAAACGTACTGATGATTACGATCTGATAAGCGGAATTTCACTCGGCGTGCTTCAAGTAAATTTCGGAGTTTTAATTTATTATTTTTTAACTGATTGAAAACTATTTTTGATTGAAATTTTCACTTAAGAAAATTTTATTTTTCAATTATACTATCAATTTTATGGACAAAAAAGGAGAAAATTAATTTCTCCTTTTTTATTTCATACAATTTTAATAAAATAAAATCAATTATTAGAATACACCAATTCTTTTTGATCTTTATTAATTTTGAAAAAACTGATAAGATTTTGCAGATTGTTTGTAAGTTTATAAAGATCATTTGCTGTTTTTGCAATTTGTTCAGTTCCACTTACAGATTGGTGTGATATTTCAATAATGCCTTCAATATTCTTACTAATTTGTTCTGAAGCTGAAGAATTTTCCTCTGTAGCAGCCGCTAATTGAATTATATAATCTGAAACTTTATTATTCTCGATTATAATTTCGTTTAATGAATTTGTTATTTCATCATTCATTATCATCCCTTCTTCAACTGCATTTTCAGCATCGCTCATAGCTTTGTTAGCTTCATTTGCTTCAAATTGAATTGATTTTATCATTTCACCAATTTCTTTTGTAGCTTTTGTTGTACGTTCAGCCAATTTACGGACTTCATCAGCGACTACTGCAAATCCTCGTCCTTGTTCACCTGCACGAGCAGCTTCAATTGCTGCATTAAGCGCAAGTAAATTTGTTTGATCTGCAATGTCATCAATCACTTGAGTTATTTCACCGATCTGCTCGGTTTTTTCTTTTAAAGTTGTGATCTTTCTTCCGGTATCGGTTGTTGATTTGAATATTTTTTCCATTCCTTTTTTAGTTTCATCAAGCTTTTTTGAACCTGAATGAACTTTTTCATTTGCAAGTTTAGATCCTTCAGCAGCTGAATTTGCGTGCTTTGAACTTTCCATAATTGTTTTGGTCATTTCCTCAATTGCGCTTGCAATTTCATTTGTCTGCATATTTTGTTCTTGAGTTCCTCCTGCAATTTGATTACTGTATGATGAAATTTCATTTGCAGCATTTGAAGTGTTGTAAACTGCATTTGTAACTTGATGAATTGTGTTATTGATTTTACTTACTGTTTCGTTAAAGGTTTTAAACAATTGAGAAATTACATCGTTATTATCAACATTAACTTTTGCTGTTAGATCACCTTTAGCAAATTTATCCATTTCATGTTTTAATTTTTCAACCGAAGCGGCAAGATATTTTTTTTGATTTTCAGATTCTGAAACCGCATCTCTGACTTTTTGTTCAATGCCTGCTTTTTCGGAAATTAGATCATTGGTTGTTGTATTTATTTTATCACACATGACATTAAATGCTTTTTGCATGTGCCCGATCTCATCTTCAGAAGTAACTTCAACTTTAACATTGAAATTTCCGTTACTTAAATTTACGGCGGCTGCATTTAAATTTAAGATCGGTTTTGTTATTTTTTTTGCAAGCAATCCGCTTAATCCGAAAGTAAATACGAATAAAATGGAAATAACAATAAACATTTTAATTAAAATATCAGATTCCATTTTTTCCAGATCATCAACATAAATTCCTGTTCCAACAATCCATTGCCACTGTTCATAAAAGTATACATAAGAAACTTTCGGAACCGCTTCATCAAAGCCCGGTTTCGGCCATTTGTAATTTACAAATCCTTGTCCGCTTTTTTTGCAAGTATCAATCATATCAACAAAAAAGTTTTTACCTTCTGAATCTTTATGATCAGCCATGCTTTTGCCGTTGAATTCGGGTTTTGCAGGATGAACTATCATATTCGGACCAAGATCATTTATCCAAAAATAATTGTCGGAATTGTATCTTAAACTTTTAATGTGGGAAATATATTTTTGCTGGGCTTCTTCTAAAGTAAATTCACCGGATTTGTGTCTTTCGTCATATTCTTTCATTAAAGAAACTGAAACTTCTACCAAATCCCGGATTGAGTCTTTTCTTAAGTTGTAAAGATTTTCAGTGAAATAGGGAAGAAGGTAAAATAAAATTAACATAACAGATGGAAAAAAAACTACGATTGCAAACGATAATAATTTTGCGGAAAGACTCATGTCTTTAAACTTTTTAAGTTTCATTTTAAATTCCCCGTTTTAAATTAAAAATTGAAATTATATATTGCAGTAAATAAAATTCTGGAATTTGCTGCATTGGTCAAATTTACTGGAATTCCTTTATCATCGGGAGTTCCGTAAGCAGCACTTGTAAATTCAAATTCGCTGCCAAAAGTTAAATTATTTGATTTGAATACAATTCTCGGTGAAATTCTGAAAATATTTGCAATGGAACTTTCTCTTGAGTAAATCGTTTTTGAAATATTTTCTTTAGCTCCTAAATTTTTCGAGTAACCGATAAATGTTCCGATCTGAATATTTTTTCCATATAAAAAATCTCCCCAAAAAGAAATTGTTCTAAGATTTTCATAAAGATCATTTGAAGTTACAGGATCAATTGATTTAACCGAATATCCGCCGATCATAATTAAGTCAGTTGGATTTTCTGCATAAATGCCTTCAACCTTTGCGGTAAAATTATCGATTTGAGTTTTTACGTAAGCTAAATAAGAAATGCTTGAAATTGAGTTGTCGGTTTTTAAATTCTTTGCGTTAACTATTTTCGGCGTCAATTTTTTGAAATCAACTCCGAAACCAAAAACATTTGTTTCATCTTTTTGTTGAATTTGAAAATGCAAATTCGGCACTCCGGAATTTCTTAAATAAGATGAACTTGCTCCTGCAGGTCCTAAACTTGAAAAATCCCTTTGTGATAAAGCGGCAATAATAAAATTAAAATCTCCATAAGATTGTTCAAACCTGATTTGTGGATTTCGTGAAAAAGGTTGAAATGGAACTCCGGTATTAAAAGATAAAACCCCCGGAAAAACTTCCGGAACAAACATCGGATGCCAATATTGCCCAAGCAAAAGTTTTGTTTTATCCCAATTTAATTTTACAAAAGCGTGACGCAATCTGAATTCGTTAATATCTGATTCGGAATTTCCAAAAAATGAACCTTCAATTAATCCCGAAGCTTTTGCACCGAAAGCATTGATCTCTGAAAAACCTAAGGTCAATCTTGTCTGAATTGAAAGAAAATTAAAACTCGGTTTTGCATTCAGATCAGAACCTGATGAATCTTCCTGAATTCTTTTTGGAAATAATAAAAAATGACCTTCACGAAGATTTGTAGTTTGGCGAGAATCATAAAAAAAATCGGATTTTATAAATCCGGAAAGACTTAATTTTTGTTTATTTTCCTGTGCTGTTATCGTAGCAAATAAAACAAAAAATAAAAAGATGGTAAATTTATATTTCATAAAAACTCTTTTTAAAGTATGAAAAATATGAACAGATGGTTAAAATGCATTCGTATTATCGGCATTTGTAAAAAAGAGTTAAACGAGGTTTGAAATGTTGAAGTTAAAAAAAAGAGGTGATTCTTATCATTTTAATTTTCCGAAAAAGATCGGATATAAAAAAAAGACGGAATAAAATTCCGTCTATTAATTACTTATTAAAATGTTAATCGCGTGAATCTAATGTGCATCAAGCCAATTTTCACCGGTTCCTAATTCAGCAATTATCGGAACATCCATAGGCAAAGCATTTTCCATAAGATCTTTTATTACAATTTTCAATTCATCAACTTCACTTTTATGCGCGTCAAATAAAAGTTCATCGTGAACTTGCAAGATCATTTTGGTTTTTGTTTTTCGCTTTTTCAATTCTTCATTAATTCTGATCATTGCAATTTTTATCATATCTGCTGCGGTTCCCTGAATCGGCATATTTATCGCAACGCGTTCTTCAAATTGTCTGATAACTTTATTTTTACTGTTTATATTTTTTAGATATCTTCTTCTGCCAAGTAAAGTTTCGGCGTAACCTTTTTTGCGCGCTTTTTCGATTGAATCATCCATAAAATTTTTCACGCCTTTGAAAAGTTCAAAGTAAGTGTCAATAATTTCCTTTGCGTAAGTTTGCGTAATTCCCAAACGATTTTTCAAACCGAACGGACCAATTCCGTAAAGCACTCCGAAATTTACTTCTTTTGCTTTTCTGCGCATATCGGCAGTGACTTTTTCCGGAGCAACTCTGAAAACCATTGCTGCTGTACTTCTATGTATATCTTCGCCTTTTTGAAATGCGCTGCACAATCCTTCGTCTTTACAAATTGCAGACATTATTCTTAATTCAATTTGGCTGTAATCGGCGCTTAAAATTAAATGATTTTTATCACGAGGAATGAATGCTTTTCTGATTTCTTTTCCGAGTTCAGTTCTTATCGGAATGTTTTGCAAATTCGGATTTGTGCTTGAAAGTCTTCCTGTAGCTGTTGAAGCCTGATTAAAACTTGTGTGAATTCTTCCTGTCTTAGGATTTATAAGATTCGGAAGAGAATCGGCATAAGTGGATTTTAATTTTGCAACGGTTCTGTAATCCAAAATCAAATTAATAATTTCGTGTTCTCCGCGTAAAGATTCCAAAGTTTTAGCATCGGTTGAAAATCCGGTTTTAGTTTTTTTGCCGGTTGACAAGTTCAATTTGTCAAAAAGAATTTTCTGCATTTGCAACGGAGAATTAATATTAAAAGGTTCACCGGAAATTTCAAAGATTTTTTGTGAATAATTATCAAGCAGAATTTGAAGATCGTTGCTTAAAGATTTCAAAATATTTTTATCAACATTTACACCTTCACGTTCCATATCCGCAAGCACTTCAACCAACGGAAATTCAATATCATAACAGATTTTGCTTAACTCAAATTTCTCAATTTCCTTTTTCAAAATTTCATAAAGTCTGAAAGTAATATCGGCATCTTCGCAGGAATAATCTGAAAGTTTTTTCAAATCAATTTGGAAAATTTGTTCAGGATTTTTTTTAACATTATAAAGATCAGAAAGCGGGATCGGTCTGTAATTCAAATACTTTTGCGCAAGTTCATCCATTCCGTGTTTTTGATCCGGATCAATAACGTAACTTGCAACCATCGTATCAAAATGAAGATTTTTAACTTCGATATTTAAACTTGTTAAAGCCGCAATATCAAATTTTGCATTTTGACAGATTTTTTTGATCTCAGGATTTTCAAAAACCGGCTTAAATATTTCGACAAATTTTTCAATCGGAATTCTGTCATTTAATTCTGTTTTAAATAAATCATCACTTTGCGGAAAAGGATTTATCGCAACAAAATATGCTTCGTTTGGTTTTAGAGAAAACGAAACTCCGGCCAAATTCAAAGTAAAACAATCAAGTGAATCGGTTTCAGTATCAAAAACGAAAAGGGAAGTTTGAATTAATTTTTCCACCAGTTCCTTTGCGGATTTTTCATCTTGAATTAATTTGTAATTTATTTTGCTTTCATCAAATGAAAAAATCTCGTTTTCTGAATTCAAATTTTCAATTTCAAATTTCTCGTTATCATCTTTGGCAATTTCAATTTTTGATTCTGAAAGTCCGGTTTCACTTTTATTTTCGGAATCACTTGAGTTCTCAATTATTTTTTCAATTTTGCTTATAAAATTTCTGAATTCAAGTTCAGTAAGAATCCTTTTTATTTCGGAAATATCATCAAGCTGAAATTTTGTACTTTCAATATCGCAATCAAACGGAGCTTCCAAATGAATTGTTGCAAGTTCCTTTGAAAGAAACGCTTCATCTTTCGATTCAATCAATTTTTTCTTAATCGCTTCTTTCGAAATTTTATCAATGTTCTCATAAATATTTTCAAGCGAGCCGAATTCCTGAATCAACGGAGTTGCGCCTTTTTCGCCGATTCCTTTTACACCGGGAATATCATCGGATTTATCGCCGACAATTGCCAGATAATCAATCATTTGTTTTGGAGAAAATCCGTATTCTTCTTTAACTTTTTCTTCATCCAAAGTTATAATTTCATCTGTGCTTTTTCCGGGTCTAATTATTTTTATTTTTTCAGAAATAAGCTGAACAAAATCTTTATCCGGCGTAATTGCAAATGCTTCAAATCCCAATGCTTCGGCTTTTTTTACTGCTGTTCCGATTAAATCATCGGCTTCGTAACCGGGTAAAATAAATGTCGGAATTTTGAAAGCATCAATTACTTCTTTTATTCTTTGAATTTGCGGAATCATATCTTCGGGCATTGCCTGTCGGGAAGATTTATAACCTTCGTATCTATCATGACGGAAAGTTTTTTCTTTTGAATCGAACGCGACTGCCAAATATTCAGGTTTGTGAGTTTCAATTATTCTGATTAATTGGCTTAAAAATCCGTAAACCGCTGAGGTTGGTTCGCCTTTAGAAGTTGAAAGCGGTCTGCGCATAAATGCAAAATATGCTTTATATGCAAGCGCCATTGCGTCAATAATGTAAAATCTTTTTTTAGCGGACATAAATCTCTAAAATTATTTTTTGCTGAATAAAATTTTCAAATGTGTAATGGTTTTTTATATTTGAATATAATTATTAAAACTTTAATTAAAAAATATGAAGAAAAGAATAAAACTCCCTCAACTTCATTATCAAATTTTGATCGCTTTGGTTTTGGGCGCAATTTTCGGCTCAATTTTCAAAGTGCACGAAAACAAATTAATTGTTACCCGGCAAATAGATAATCAAATAATTGAAAGTGAAATTTACAAGTGGGAAAAAATATTTCTTCTTACCGAAAATGATACTTCCGAATATGCAGCCAACGCTCAACTTCAAATTATAAATGATTTTAAAAGATTAAGTAAAAAAGAAAATGTTGATGTTATCGCAATAAATTTTAGCGAAGAAGAAAGAGGAATTATTCTTCGTGAAAAAAGATTTGATTCCGTTGAAACTTTAAATTCAGAAAAATCAATCGCTTCAAATATTAAATGGATAGGCGATATTTTTATCAGGTTGCTGAATATGATCGCAATTCCTTTGGTGCTCGCTTCGTTAATTGTCGGCGCTGCAAGTTTGGGCGATATAAGAAGAGTTGCAAAGATCGGCGGAAAAACAATTTCGATTTATCTTATTACAACGGCTTTCGCAATTACGATTGGAGTTGTTACGGCAAATTTGATTCAGCCCGGAAAAAAAATGGATCCAAACACGAAAGATAGATTGGTTTCGGTTTATCAAGAAGATGTTTCGGAAAAGATTGAAAGTGAGATCGGAATTGATCTCATTCAGCAAATAGTTGAAATTGTTCCGAAAAATCCTTTTGACGCAATGGCAAAATCCAACATGCTGCAAATCGTTTTTTTTGCAATTATGACCGGAATTGTTTTAACAATGATACCCGGAGAAAAGGGAAATGTTGTAATAACTTTTTTTGACGGCATAAGCGATATAATGATCAAAATGGTTGATCTTATAATGGTAATTGCGCCATACGGAGTTTTTGCGCTTATTGCCGCAGTTGTAAGCGAATTCGGGTTTGAAATTTTGGGAACTTTGATTTGGTATGTTATCTGCGTTGTTTTGGGACTTTTCATTCAAACTGCTTTTGTTTATCCGATGATAATAAAAATGTTTTCGAAATTAAAAATAAGCACATTTTTTAAAGCGATGCGTCAAGTTCATACAATTGCATTCAGTACAAGTTCAAGTGCGGCAACTTTGCCTGTAAATATTGAAGTAAATGAAAGGGATCTGGGAGTTTCAAATAAAATTACAAGTTTCGTTTTACCGCTTGGCGCAACAATAAATATGGATGGAACCGCACTTTATCAAGGCGTTGCCGCGATCTTTATTGCGCAGGTTTACGGATTCGATTTAAATTTAGGTCAGCAGTTAACAGTAATTTTAACGGCAACTTTAGCTTCAATAGGTACTGCACCGATTCCGGGCGTTGGAATTATTATGTTAATAATTGTTCTAAAATCAATTGGAGTTCCTGAAGAGGGAATTGCATTGATCTTAGGAATTGATAGAGTTTTAGATATGCTTAGGACCGTTACGAATGTTACAGGTGATGCGGCGGTAAACGTTGCGGTTGCTTCAACCGAAAATGAAATATCATATCAATAAAAAATATTA
>CBDUBH010000117.1:0-8449 GCA_965365345.1 uncultured Melioribacteraceae bacterium | reverse complement strand
AAGGATCACCTTTTTTCACATAACTTACGGGAGTTCCGTGCGCGCTGAAAACAAGTTGAACATCTTTGCGGATTTCTTCGGGAAATTTCAAAAGAGTTTCATCAATTCTTTCATTTATTGCTTTTGCGTAAGTTTCATTTTCGAAATAATCATTTATGTAAATAACTTCTGCGCCGTTATTTTGATAATTTCTTTTCCATTCGTTAAATGATGAACCTGTTGTTGATACTGAAAATTGCGGATAAAGAGGGAGCAAAATTATTTTTTCGTAATTTTTATTTTGAATTTTTGCGGCTACTTCATTTGTTAGCGGATGCCAATAACGCATTGCAACAAGTACGTCAACATCCGGATTTACCGCGCGCAATTTTTCTTCTAATTTTTTTCTTTGAATTTCTGTCCACTCACCGATGGGAGATTTTCCGCCAATAAGTTTGTATTCTTCCTGAACTTTCGGCGCGCGTTTGTTTGCAATAAATTTTGCTAAAGTTTTTTGAAATGGAAGTTTGAAAATATCCCTGTCACAAAAAAGATTGAATAAAAACGGTTCAACCGCTTCAAGTGAATCGGGTCCGCCAAGATTTAATAATACAACCGCTGTTTTTTTCAAGATTTTCCTTTCAATTATTAACCATAGAATAATATAATCAAAATGTCATTCCGGCTTGTCCGGAATCTTTTCTAACTCCAATTCTATCAACAAAAGGAATTATTTTTACCAAATAAGAAGATTTCAAATTTTCATAATTTATTGAAACTTTGATTTCAAAAATTACTATGCTTAACTCGAAATGGCAATTTAATCAATACATGATTCAAAAAAGATTCCGGACAAGCCGGAATTACGAACAAAAAAATTATACCGTTCTTGAATATCTTGCTGTGTCTTCTTTTCTTTCAATGTATCCGTCAAAATTCATTGCAACATTCCGGATAAGCAATCTTCCCATTTCGGTGATTTTAATTTCCTTATCCGAAATCTCAACTAAATTATCATCAACCATTTCTTGAAGATTATTCAATCCCCATGCAAAATATTTTTTGAAATCTATGTTAAATTCTTTTTCAATTCTCGGGATGTTCAATTCAAAATCGCACATCAAACGCATAATTACTGTTCGGCGAAGATGATCATCTTCACTTAATTTGTATCCTTTTGCAACAGGAAAAATTTCGCTGTCAATCGCTTGGAAATATTCTTTTTCGGTTTTGTAATTTTGCGCGTAAATATTTTGTAACTGACTTATCGCGGTAATTCCCATTGCGTATAAATCTGTTCCTGCGTGTGTGCTGTATCCTTGAAAATTCCTGTAAAGTTTTTTCTCACGAAGTGCAATTGCCATTTCATCATCGGGTTTTGCGAAGTGATCCATTCCGATAAAAACGTATCCCGCCGAAGTCAATTTTTCAATCGTCATTTTTAGAATCTGTAATTTTTCTTCGGGAACGGGCAAATCATCAGGCTTAATTAAGTTCATGTGCTTTTTCATCCATGGCACGTGCGCATAATTGAAAACCGCAATTCTATCTGGTGAAAGTTCTATCATTTTATCAACAGTGCTTTCAAAAGTTTGCATAGTTTGAAAAGGCAAGCCATACATCAAATCTAAATTGATACTGTTAAATCCGAGTTCACGAACCCACTGAACTGCTTGAAATGTAATATCTTCGGGCTGAATTCTGTTAACCGCTTTTTGAACTTTTTCGTTAAAATCCTGAACACCCATGCTGATGCGGTTAAATCCGCCATTACGAAGTGCGGCAAGATGTTCTTTTGTTAATCCGCGAGGATCAATTTCGCAGCCTTCTTCTGCATTTCCCGCAAATTTAAAAGATTTATTTACATAAGAAATTAAATCTGAAATTTCATCAGGGTCAAGATGAGTCGGAGTTCCGCCGCCCCAATGTAATTGAGTAACTTTTCTATCGGGATGCAAATATGTTCTAAGCATATCAATTTCTTTTTTGATATACTTTACATATTCTTTTACTCTATCGCGGTTGCGAGTAATTATCATATTGCAGCCGCAGAAATAGCAAAGCGTATCGCAATAAGGAAGATGATAGTAAAGCGAAAGATCAGGAAGTTTTTCACTTGAATTTGATTTTATGATTTCGTCAAAATACTGCTCGTGTTTAAAACTTTCATTGAATTGCGGAGCAGTGGGATAAGATGTATATCTTGGTCCCGGACGATCATATTTTCTAATTATATCTAAATCTATATTGAACATTTTAACTCCTTTAACCAATTTATAACCACAGAGGCACAAAGGCACAGAGGGGTTTTATAAATATCCGTTTAACTTTCTTCTGAATCCATCGATTAATTTTGGAACATTAAAATTTATTAGTAACCCGAGTTTTTTATTTGCTAATTTTAAATATGTTAAAAGTTGCGCATCGTGAACGGGCAGCAAACTATCACAAGATTTAATTTCAATTATAATTTCATTTTCTACAAGAATATCAATTCTGTAACCGGCATCCAAAAGTTCTTTTTTATATTTTATTGGCAAATGAACTTGTCTTTGAACTTTAATTTCCCGCCAATCTAATTCCTTACAAAGACAAGTTTCATAAACACTTTCCAAAAGTCCGGGACCCAAATTCCGATGAACCTCAATTGCAGAATTAAGAATTTCTCCACTTAACTTATTTAAAAATTCCTTTGTGCTCAACTCTGTGTCTTTGTGTCTCCGTGGTGAAAAATCCTGCTTTCTTCTTTTACGAAATTCACCAAAGCTTTTGCATTTTCCGGATCAACATCAGGTAAAATTCCATGTCCTAAATTGAAAACATGACCACTTCCGTTTCCATACGATGCCAAAACTTTTTTTACTTCTTCTCTGATCTTTTCTTTCGGCGCGTATAAAATTGTTGGATCTAAATTTCCTTGAAGCGCAACTTTTTCACCAATTTGTTTTCTAACTTCACCGAGATTCATTGTCCAATCCAAGCCGACAACATTTGCTCCCGAGTTTGCCAAATCTTCCAAATTATAATGAACACCTTTTGCAAAAACAATTACGGGTTCATCATTTTTCTTCAATAAAGAAATTACCTTTTGAATATAATTCAAGCTGAATTCTTTAAAATCACTTTGATTTAAAATTCCGCCCCAAGTATCAAAAATTTGAACTGCATTTACTCCGGATTCAATTTTTGCCGATAAATATTCTGCAACGGAAACTGCAATTTTATCAAGTAAACTATGTGCTAATTTTGGATTTTCATAAATTAATTTTTTAATTTCAGAAAAATTCTTTGAGCCTTTTCCTTCAACCATGTAAGTTAGTAAAGTCCAGGGTGAGCCGGCAAATCCGATAAGCGGAACTATGCCGTTCAATTCTTTTTTCGTAAGTGAAACACCATCAAGAACATATTTCAGATCTTTATAAGGATCAATTTGTTTTAATTGTTTTGCATCTTCTTCATTTCTTATCGGATGATGAAAAACCGGACCTTTACCTTCGTTCATTTCCAAATGCATTCCCATTGCTTCGGGAATTACAAGAATATCAGAAAACAAAATTGCAGCATCAACGCCGATAATATCAATCGGCTGAATTGTAACTTCAGCAGCAAGTTCGGGAGTTTTGCACATCGTAAGAAAATCTGATTTAGCTCTAACCGCACGATATTCTGGCAAATATCTTCCCGCCTGTCGCATAATCCAGATTGGCGTTCTTTCGGTTTTTTCTTTTTTTATAGCGCGTAAAAATAAATCGTTCTGTAATTTCAAAGTTGCTCCTTAATTTTAGCTTTCAGCGTTTTAGTTATCAGTTTTCAGTATTTAGTTTTCAGTTCATTTTTTTATTGTCATTGCGATGGAACTTATAACCGAAGTAATCTCCGACTTTATTTCAGAGATCGCCACGTCCCGATTAAATCGGGACTCGCGATGACAAAACCGGGTTTCTTTTTCTAATTCAAAAAAAAGAAAAGATTTCTCATCCCGATTAAATCAGGATTCGAAATGACAAAGAAAGATTCCGGACAAGCCGGAATGACTTCAATTTTAAATTTAAATTCTTTTAATTCAATCTTTTCATCTTTCAATCTTTTGATAAAATTCTACAACAGATTTTATCAATCCTTCCATCGAAAATTCTTCGGGAAGAATATCAACATTAATTCCAAAATTTTCTATTGCCGATTTTGTAGTTGTTCCGATTGCCGCAACTTTTTTATCTTCAAAATAATTTTCAGGATTTTCCAAATTCAAAAGTGAAATAAAATTATTAAATGTTGATGGACTTGTAAAAATTATTAAATCCGTTTTGAATCTGTCCAGCTTTTCCAAATTCTTTTGAATAATTTCTTCCGGCGGAAATCCGATATCGTAAATTGGAATTCGAAAAACTTCTGCGCCGTTTTCTTTCAGCAAACTTGGCAATTCTTCACGAGCAATTTTTGAACAAGGAATTAAAATCTTTTTTCCTGTTATTAAATTTTGATTTTGTAATTCTTCAACTAATTCTTTCGCGTTGAAAATACTTGGAATCACATCAACATTTAAATTTCTTTTTTCTAATTCTTCAGATGTCTTTTTTCCGACTGCAGCAACTTTTATTTTTGATAAATCGACTTTAATATTTTTTTCATTTAATTTTTCAAAAAATATTTTCACTGAATTCGGCGATGTGAAAATCAAAATATCAAATTGATCTAAATTTTTTATCGCTTGATAAAATTCAGAATAATCGGGAACATCAATAAAATCAATGGTAGGAAAAGAAATTACGTTTGCGCCGAGTTCAATAAATTTTTGTGCGGAGTCTTTTGAATCTTCCGCGCTTCGCGTAATCACAATATTTTTTCCATGCAGTGTCAAATTATTTTCCGGATTTACTAATCCTTTTAAAGTGAAATCAAAAAGTAATTCTTTTTCTTTTGAAATTTTTTCTTCATCAAAATTATTTGAAATTGTTCTTCCGACCGCTGTATTTATTGATGAAATTATTAAATCTGAAAAAAGATCTTCATCAATTTGACGAAAGATTTTTAAATTTTTTCCGGCTTTCAGAATGTCTATCACAATCTGTTTTAATTCATCTCGCTTTTGTTTTAATTCAACGCATAAATTATTTGACGCGTTCAAATTTTCTTTTTGAAGCATCAAAAAAAAGCATTTGTATTTTAACAAAAACATGAAATTATGAATTATAAATCCGTGCAGCGAAGTTACAGGATTATGCACGCCGTTAAATTTTTGTTTAAGCGAAAGAATTAAATTCTGCATGCGCAAAACCATAATCGAAAAGTAAAGATCTTCTTTCGATTCAAAATAATTGTAGAGCGTTCCTTTTGCAATTGAAGCAAGTTTTGCAACATCTTCCATCATCACTTCGTGATAATTTTTTCCGGAAAATAATTGCGCAGCGGCTTCAATTATTTTATCACGCTTTTCAATTTGTTTTGGTGTAATATTTTTTGTTTCGCTTAGCAAAGTTTTTTTTGAATTTATTTTTTAGATGGCGTAGCATGCTATGCCGCTACTAATTCAATTTTTGATTTTTACTAATTTATAAAATCTCTAAAGTTTTATTTTGTCATTGCGAGTGTAGCGAAGCAATCTCAAAGATCGCCGCGTCGTTTTACTCCTCGCGATGACAAATAAGTTTAATGTCATTGCGAGTGCAGCGGAGCAATCTCAACATTAAATTCATAGATCGCCACGTCCTTCGGACTCGCGATGACAAAATCTACAATGTCATTGCTAGGAATTTATTACCGGAGCAATTTCAGAGATCGCCATCCCGATTAAATCGGGACATCGAAATGTCAAAACAAGTCAAATATTTCAATTTCAAATCTTTTAATTTTTTGAATGTCTGATTTCCGATAAGCGAGAATGACATTCTTTTTCTAATCCAAATTTCCGATTCTTTTTCCTAAAACTATTCCGTTGTTTGCATCAATTAAAACTTCTTGTCCGCGGTTTTCATATTCGTAATCAAGCAGTTGAATTTTCCAAACGTATTTTTCCAGAATTTCGCTCCATGTAAAATCGGATTTGAAATTTCCTTCCGCTTCGTTTACTCCGACTTCCGATGCAACTTTTACCGCGTCATCTTCAGTAATTTTGAACTCGCAGTTTTGCGGATTTTGAGCGCAATCAGGAATTCCGTAAACTTTTCTGTGAGTTAAAATTTTTCCTTCTTCATCCAAACTGAAATAAATTTCTTCATCAACAAAATCTTTTTCGGGAATTTGAAATTTGTATTTCACCAGATAATACGGCGAATCATTTTTTGAATTTTCAGAATCAAATTTGATATAATTATTAAAAAATTCTTCACCCGTTTTTGAAATTACATACTGATCAGCACTTTCAATTACGTTTTCCGGAATGCCGGATTTTGATTTTGAACTTTCGCCGCATCCGTAAAAAGCGATTAGTAAAAACGAAAAGAGAATTAATTTTTTCATAATAATTTCAATTTATTTTTTGATTTTATTTTTCGCGCACAGTTCTGTAAATTTCATCTAAAATTTCTTTTGCGCCCGCATCAATTAAATCTTGCGCAAGTTGAATTCCCAGTTTTTCAGCATCTTTTTTGCTTCCGCGAATTTTTTTTCTGAAAGTTAAACTTCCATCAACCGAGCCCACAATTCCATCTAAATAAATTCCGTTGGGTTTAACTTCTGCAAATGCGCCGATCGGAACTTGGCAGCCGCCTTCTAATTTTCTTAAAAGCGCGCGTTCTGCAATTGCGGCTTTGTATGTATTTTCATGATGAATTGATTGCAGAATTTCTTCAACTAATTTATTTTCTTCGTGAATTTCGATTCCGAGCGCGCCTTGTCCCACAGCGGGCAATATTTCTTCAACCGGAATTATTGATGAAATGTGTTTTGTTAATTTTAATCTTTCAATTCCGGCGCGCGCTAAAATTATTGCGTCCCAGTTTGATTCCAAAAATTTGTTGATTCTTGTCGGGACGTTTCCACGAAGTTCAACAATTTCAATATCGGGACGAATATGTTTTAATTGCGATCTTCTTCTTAGCGAGCCGGTTGCAACAACTGCGCCTTCTTTTAAATCGTGGATTGTTGTTCCTTTTTTGCGCGCAATTAAAGCATCTTCATTCGGGTGGCGTTCTGTAACGGCAGCTAATTTTAATCCTTCGGGAATTTGTGTTTGCAGATCTTTCAAACTGTGAACTGCAAGATCAATATTTTTATTCAGAAGTTCGGTTTCCAATTCTTTTGTGAAAAGTCCTTTATCGCCGATTTTTGAAAGCGCTACATCAAGAATTTTATCGCCTTTGGTTTTGATCAACTGAATTTCAACTTGAACGGATTTATGTTTTTTTTCAATTTCTTTTTTGATGAAATTTGATTGCCAAAGTGCAAGTTCGCTTCCGCGAGAACCGATTGTAATTTTTGTTTTCAATATTTTTCCGTTTTTGAATTTTGAAAATTTTTCGCCACAATAAAGAGTAAGATTAAGAATTTTATTTTTTGTCATTGCGAGTGCAGCGGAGCAATCTCAACATTAAATTCATAGATCGCCACGTCTTTCGGACTCGCGATGACAAAATCTACAATGTCATTTCGAGGAATTTATGACCAGAGCAATTTCAGAGATCGCCATCCCGATTTAATCGGGGATCGCGATGACAACAATATATTTCTCACTTCATTCGAAATGACAAATCTTCTTGTATTTAAATCTTTTTATCTTTGAATCTTTCAATCTTTCGGATTTAACCCGAACAGATCGCGAATCGTGTTTACTTTTGAAACCGATTCATTTGTATTTGTTCCGTTTTCCGATATTTTTTTAAGCTCAACCATCGGCTGATGAAGCAATTTGTTAATTATTCTTTTTGTTAAAATTTCCAGCTTTTCAACTTCATCTTGCGAAAATTTATTTCTTATCTTTTCAACTTCATCAAAACGGATCTCTTCAAATTTATCACGCAATAATTTTATTGTAGGTGCAACTTCCAAAGAATTATACCAGCTGAAAAGTGTTACCATTTCTTCCATTATAATTGATTTGATCTTTGGAATTTCTGATTGACGTTTTTTTAAATTTTGATCAACAATAATTTTAAGCGAATCAATATCGTGATAAAATACATTATCAATTTCGCGCACACGCGGATCAAAATCCCGCGGAATTGCAATATCCATTAAACAAGTTGAAGCGAAATTTCTTTTTTTCATTGCATTTTGAATTTCGCCGTAACTTAAAATCACATCGGGCGAACTTGTGGCACTTATAATTATATCGTAATCAGCTAAATAATTTTTAAATGAATTGAAAGGAAGAATTCTTCCGTGAACCGTTTCGGCAAGTTTTTCGGCACGTTCCAAAGTTCTGTTGGTAATTGCAATATTCCCGATTCCTTTATCACGCAAATGTTTTGCCGCAATTTCGCCGGTTTCGCCCGCGCCAATAATTAAAGCTGATTTTTTATTCAGATTTGAAAAT
>CBDUBH010000116.1:0-8888 GCA_965365345.1 uncultured Melioribacteraceae bacterium | reverse complement strand
TGTAAAGCCAAGGTCAATACATTTGCTGCTGTAATATCAAGAGGAAATATTTTATTGTTGATTTCATATTTGAAATATCATTAAGCGCATCAAAAATTCGCATAATTCCTATTCCGGATTTTACCGAATTTTTGTTAAATCCTTCTATCACGCTTTCGGGATAAGGATTGTAACCGAATAAATTTCTGCCGCGTGAAAGTGCTGTTAATTTGGAAATTTCACCGATCTCGGATTTAATAATTTCTAAACGATCCCAAGGATCTTCATTTAAATAGCGCATAATTGAATCCGGAACCGCTCCGCCCCAAACTTCCATCGCGTAAAAATTTGCCTTTTTGTAAAACGGCAATAATCTGTTTATTTGTTTTTGATTCATTCTGGTGGCGAATAGAGATTGTTGACCATCACGGAGAGTCAAATCTCTGATCAACAGTTTGCGAGACATAATTTTACCTGTAAATTTTGTTTGTAAGTTAGTTTTTTATTGTGCAGAGATTGACGGAAAAGCGCGTTTTGCCGCTAGAAATGTTTCTTCGGGATGTTTAAAATTTATGATCAATAATTTATATTTAATTAATTTTACCACCCTAACGGAACAATTTTCATCATCAAATCTTTGCAAGTACAATTTGTCCTATAATTGAATAATGATTCAATTATCAATTGTAAAACTAATTAGTATAATTTTGATACGCAATACTTTTTGAGAAAATTTTCACAATAATTACAATTATTTACATTTTATTGTGAAAATCATCTCTTTTCATAATCGTTGAAATTTAATTTTGCGGATTTAGATCTTTAAAACCGATGAGTTTTCTTTTTTCTTCATCCCACAAAGTTAAAAAAATGCTTTTTAAACTTGAGCGAAAAGTTAAAGTTGTGGTTTTTGTAAAAACTTCATTTTCTTTGTAGCATTTTTGCAAATAATAATTCGGAATTCGCGGACTTAAATGATGAATATGATGAAATCCGATATTTCCCGTAAACCATTGCAAAATTTTCGGAAGTTTATAATATGAACTTCCCTGCATTGCCGCTAAAGTGTAATCCCAATTTTGGGCGTGCTCCCAATAAGTTTCTTCAAATTGATGCTGAACATAAAAAAGCCAATTACCCGCAGATGCCGCAAAAATTATAACCGGCAAATAAACCAGCACGATCATTTTCCAGCCGAAAAGAAAAATTAAAACACCAAGCGAAATTGCAATTGCAAGATTTGTTAAATAAACACTTCTTTCAACTGCTTTTAATGCTTTGTTTTGTGATGTTGGAAATCTGTAAATAATTACAAATAAAATTGTGGGAATAAATAAAAATAGAAAAACGGGATTCCTGTATAAACGGTATTTCAATCGTCCGAATTTTGATCTTTGCAAATATTCTCTTACGGTCATCGTATAAATATCTCCGATTCCGCGCATATCCAATTTACTTGCGTTTGCGTGGTGAATGCTGTGCCCTTTTCGCCAGTAAGCGTACGGAGTCCAAGTAAAAACGCTGCAAAATCTTCCTACAAGATCATTATATTTTTTATTGTTAAAAAAAGATTGATGTCCGCAATCATGCTGAAAAATAAAAATTCTTACCAAAAATCCGGCAGTGGGAATTGCTAAAATTAAAGTTAACCAATAACTTATTTGAATTGAATATCCCATTAAAACAAGTAAAGCAAAAAACGGAATGAAAGTATTTAAAAGTTGCAGAATGCTCTTTTTTGTATCTGCTTTGTGATATTTTGAAACAATTATTTTTAAAGATGAAAAATCATAATTCGAAGTTTGATTCATTTAAATTCCAAAAAGTAGTTTTAAAGTTTCTGTTATTTACAAAATATAAAAATATGTTTGTATAAAATATTTTAAAGGAATATTTATTTTATTGCAATGTATTAATGCGGCACGAAAGGTTTTTTTTGAATTTTAATTTATTTTCTTAAAAAAACTTTAGGTCAAAAATGAAAATGCCGTAAGTTTGAAAATCTTTACGGCATCATTTGGAAAATTTAATTTTCGTTTCTAATAACTTCCGAAAATTTTTGCAATTGACCTGTGAAATTTGTGAATAGAATTTACCGGCTCTGCATACATCAAAATGCATTTTTTAGAAACAACATTTAATTTCAAATCTTTGACTGTATTTAAAGCTTCATCGGATTCGCTTCCCTGCTGAAGCCAAATATTTTTTAAGCCGATCGAATTTGCTTCTTTCAAAATCGGAACAACTTGATTTTTTGAAACCGAAATAAAAACACCGTCAATTTTATCTTTTAATCCGGTTAGATCGGGAAAACATTTAACGCCCGAAATTTCCTCACCGCTTGGATGCACGGCATAAACTTCGTATCCGCGTTGTGATAATTCTTTATAAGCTGAATTTCCGAATTTGCGTCCGCTTTTTGAAAATCCCACAACAGCAATTCTTTTTTTACTTACGAAATCCTCAATCGCCTGATTCATTTTTCCCCTCTTTGATGTTGAATCATATTCCGTAAAAATAACTTTATCAAATTATTTTAACAAGGTTAAATTTGAATTTTGTATTTTTCCTGAAGAAAATAATGAATTTTCGAATTTAACAAAATCCTTGCTTTATTTTTTTTACTGAATTAAATTAGCTTCATCTGTTTTGATCAGAGTTTTTCTGCAAAATTATTATCTAAAATTTATTGGTGGAATTATGAAAAATCGCTTTATGCTTGCCTTTGTTATTTTGTCGGTCTTCAGTTTTTTTGCTTTCATTTATATTAACAATTCAATTGATGAAATTCTTAAAAAGTTGAACCTTTCTAACGAAGAAGCAAAAGAATACATCTGGTCAAACTGTTCCGGAAATTATTTTAGTTATCCGAATCCCGGTGAATTAAAAAATTTATTATCTAACAACAAAACTGAAATTGTTATTACTGTTGGGAATTATGTTAAAGCTTACGTTAATTCAAAAGAATTTGATACTAAATATGCTGAATTCAGAGAGATGGAAAAACCTGAACCGCCGAAATCAATAGGAACAGCAGAAGATATTGCGAAAGAACAAATCGAACACATGAAAAAAGGGATCGCTGAAATGGAACAAAGCATGAAAAATGTTCCGGATGATCAAAAAGATTTTTTTAAGGAATCAATTAAAATTATGTGTGCTCAATTAGCAGAACTTGAAGATCCTAATAATGCAATGTATAGCGATGAAATGGATGATTATTACGCACAAAGCGATGAGATGCAAAATAAAAATTTTGAAGAACAGCTTGCTGAATGGGAAAAAGAATATCCGGTAAGTAAAAATGAAATGGTAAAAAAATGGTTAAACAAATTTCTGGAAATTTCTTCAGATGTTGATTTTAACGCTGAGCTTAAAACAAATAATTACGGAAAAAAGATTTTTGTAAATCCTGATTATGAAAGGAAATCCGATCTGTGGAAATTGTGTTTCAGATCAGGAAAAGAAACTGTGAATGCCGCACGGATCTTTACTAAAAACTGGCTTAAGGAATTAAAATAATTTTTTGAAAAGCCGCTTAAACATTTAAGCGGCTTTTTGTTTTCTTTACAATTTATTTTCAATTTTTTCTTAATATTGTTGAAGCCGGATCTTCTTCATCCAGACTTTTTTCAATTACTTCTTTCATTGCTTTTCGTTTATTTGTCTTTGCAATTTCCTTTGCCAGCAGAACTTTAATTTCATCTTCATCTTTTTCTATTCTAGGCAAAACATTTAAACTGCAAACAAGCCAGCCGCTTTTTCCTTCGTTGTTAAGTGTACTTAAAATTTTTTCCTCATTCGGAATTTCTTTTTCCAGTTTGATCGTAATTATTTTATACTCGTATTTTTTCATATTTCATTCCGTTAAATTACACATTAATTAAATATGCAAAAATGATTTTTTAATTTTTACAATTTAATTTTTATTCCGCCGTTTATAACTCTTCCGTCAGTTGGAGCGTAAATTTCAGCAAACACCGGATTTTGCGGAGTGCCTGTAAACATTGGTCCGAATTTGGATTGACGCGTATCAAAGAAATTTTCAAAATTTATAAACAAACTAAAATTTTCAAAATATTTTTCAATCATAAATCCATTTACCCAATAATCATCAACTTTTTCTCCCGTGCTTAATTTTTGAATTCCCGTATAATAACCTTCAAAACCGATTCGTAAATTATCATGCTCTTCATACATTAAAACAAAGCCCAGTTTATGTTTTGGTGTTAATGGTAATTCGGAAATTGCTTCATTGTTTTCCGATTTTGTATTTATAAAAGTGTAGCCGGTAAATAATTTGAAATGCTCATAAGTTAATTTCATATTTGTTTCTATTCCGCGTGAATTGTAATTTCCGTTAAGTGTGGAAAATTCAAAAAGATTATTCTGATTATTTGATAAAATTACCGGATCATTTATTTGTGTGTAGAAAAAAAGATTATTGAAAGATAAAGTTATATTTTCAAAAATGATCGTGTTGTAATTTATATCGAAATTAAATCCGTAAGATCTTTCCGCTTCAAGTTTATCTTTATCAATCGGAAGAATGCTCCGGAAAGATAATTGTTCGGCTTCTTCAGTAAAAATATTTGGAATTTTATAGCCCAAACCGCCGCCGATTCTTGATGATAATTTTTCACTCCATTTTACAAGAAGTGAAACTCTCGGTAAAACAAAAGTTCCGTAATCTTTATTGTAATCCGTTCTCAATCCGCTTTCAACACTAATGTTTTCAATTGCATCAAAAGTATTTTGAACAAATCCGCCGAAAGTTATATCGTTATAATTCCGTTTTAAAGTATCTCTGGCTTTATCGGAAAATTTTTCGCTCCACAAATTAAGCCCGAAGATCCATTCAGAATTTTCATCTCCCATTTTATAAAGCGCTTCGGTAAAACTTGAAATTTGCTCGCCGTCAAAATCATAATCCGGAAGATTGATTTTTCTTTCAAAATATCCAACACTGTTTTTGATTTCGATTTCGCTTTTATCGCCGAATGTAAGATTGTATCTCGCCTGAGTTGAAAACCTTCCGCTGTTATTTTTCTCAAAATAATTTTGAAGTGAATCTTCATTTTGATCAATAAAATCAATACTTCCGCCTAAACGCTCTTCATCTGTAAAAGATGCGCCGAGTTCCAATTTACTTTTTTCAGAAAAGTAAAAATGAAATTTTGGATTGATGCTGAATCTTTTTATTTCCGGAATATCTGAAAATTTATCATCATTATTATCATAAGCTGCCTGAATATTTCGCGATGCTAAAAGTGTTATTCCGTAATTTTCAAATCTTTGTGAATAAAATCCGCTAGCATCCAATCCTTTTGCAGAAGTTCCGTTTAGCAGAAAAGAAATTTCTCTTTTGGGCGTGGGATCTTTCGTAACTAAATTAATTAAGCCGGCAATTGCGCCACCGCCGTAAAGTGTTGATGAACTTCCTTTAATAATTTCAACCTGACTTAAATCAAGCGGCGGAACTTGTACTAAACTTAAACTTCCCGAAAATCCGCCGTATAAAGGAAATCCGTCTTTTAAAAGCAAAGTATATTTTCCGTCAAGTCCCTGAATTCTGAAAGAAGCATTTGCACTTGCCGCTGAAGTTTGCTGAACTTGAATGCCGGTGCTTTCGCTCAAAAGCAGAGAAATATTTGAAGGATCCATACTTATTTTTTCATCAACTTCTTCTCCTGCAATTACTTCAACTCGCGTCGGTTCATTCTGAATCGTACGGCTTCCACGTGTTGATGTTACTGAAATTTCCTCGAATTCTTCGGCTTCGGATTCCATAAAAATTTCAAAAGCTCTTCCGTTATCTTCCGGAAAATTTACCGTAAGTTTTACTTCTTCAAATCCGATCGCGGAAAATTTAACAATAAATTTTCCATTCGGAATATTTTTAATTTCTGCAAATCCGTTTTCATCAGATGCCGCGCCGATTTGTGTATTTTGCAAAAAAATGTTTACACCGGTTAACGGTTCTTTTGAATGTTCATCTATTATATTTGCTGAAAATCTGTTTTGTGCAAAAGAAAAATCGATTAATAAAACCAAAAAGCTTAATATCAAAATTATTCTGTTCATTCTTTCTCCTTTTAAAATTGATTGAATGAGCAGGCAAAAAGCCTGCTCATTTTAACGGTAAAAAAACTTTGAACTAAATAATTTTTAGATTCGGCGGCTGAAAAAATTTGGTAAGGTATTTTCGATTTGTGCTTTGATCAATTGAAAAATATTCAAATTTTACAAAATCCAATTTTGAATAATTAAAAACCGGCTCGGTCAAAATTTTTAGTGCGCAGCAGCATGAACAAAAAAATGAATTACATTCTTCCGAAGCTTCATTGCAGCAATTTTCAATTTTTTCGTGTTCATGTTCAAGGCAAATTTCAACTTCACTGTTTTTATCTGAAAACAGTTCACCCGAACAAGGAATGAAAATGCCCAACGAAAAATTTATAATTATTAATATTACAAGAAATATTTTCAATTTTATATTAAGATATCTTATATTATTTAATTAAGAAATATAGATCATAAAAAAAGATTTTTCAAGCCGGTACGTAAAATCCTTTGTATGAAAATTGTTTGGATTGTAAAAGTGTTGGTAAATCTTAATTTTATTGTATAACAGAAAGGTTTTGTGAATGTATCAAAAAGAAAATGAATTGGAAATTTTACCCAAAGTTGAAGTTTTAAGTCACCTCGAAACAAAAGTTAAAGAATGGATCGAAAATCACGTTGAAAAAAGAAAGCTATGGTTTTCAAGCGATTTTTTGCCTGCCGAAGAAAAAACTGATGAAGATCACGATTCAGTTATTAAAAAATTACGCGAGCGCGCACGCGGATTAAAAGATTCCGTAAAAGTTGCTTTAACATTAAATTTATTAACTGAAGAAGGTTTGCCGCATTTTCACAGATTGATTTCCCAGCATTTGGGTGATAGAAGTTTTTGGGCAAAATGGACAAATATGTGGACTGCCGAAGAAGACAGACACGGCGCGGTTTTACGTGATTATGCACGCGATAGCAGGATTTTCAATTTTAGAGAAGTTGAAAAAATGCAGTTCGGATATCAGCAGGAAGGGTTTAATCCGGATTGGAATAACGATCCTTACAAGGTTTTTGTTTACACAACTTTGCAGGAAAGAGCAACACAAATTTCACATAAAAATACCGGGAAAGTTGTTGGCGAAAATGAGCCATTGCTTAATGGAATTTTAAAAAGCATTGCTGCAGATGAAGCAAAACATTTTACTTTTTATAGAAATGTTTTTAAAGAAATTTTGCAGCTCGATCCTAACAGAGCATTGCAATCTGCCGCAGTAATAATGCCTTCGATTGATATGCCCGGAATTTCGATGCCTAATTTTATGGAAATGGCAGATGTTGTCCGACGCGAAAAAATTTATGATTTTTGGCATTATAAAGATATTGTTGAAGAGGCGATTAAATTCTGGGAAATTGAATTTATTACCGGATTGAACGATGCTGCAAAAAAAGCGCAGGAAAAGATTTTAGGGATTCCTAAACGTGTTGAAAAAATTGCCGAATACATTGAACATAAAACAAATTCCAAAACTTTTTCTTTTGAGTTTATTTATAACAGAAAAATTGTTTATTGATCTTATTCATTTCGTCAATTAAAAATTCTCACATGAAATTTAAATAAAAAAGCGCCGGAATTCCGGAGCTTTTTTATTTTACGCTATTTATTTTTTGTGTATTTAACTTTTTAAAATTAATTTATTAGAAATTTCAAATTTCGCTGCAATTTAAATCTTTTTATCTAAATATCTTTTTTCTAATTCCCGAAAATCTTTTGATCGTATACAATTCAATTATTAAAATTATCGCTTTAAATTGTTTTACCTTGATTTGGCTATTACAAAATCCCGTGGAAATTACTCAAAAATATTTTTATCGATCAAATAAAATTTTCCTTGACATTATTTTTTGTTTTGCATATGTTTACCTACCGGTAAGTAAAACAATTAGAGAATCATGGATAAACAAGAAACACGATCAAAAGTATTTATAGCGGCGGCTGATCTTTTTGCGGCAAACGGATATTACCATGTATCAGTGCGTGAAATTTGTGATGCCGCGGGAGTTACAAAACCAGTTTTATATTATTATTTCAAAGATAAAGAAGATCTGCTGGCTCAAATTGTTACGGAAGTAAATTTCCGTTTCAGAGAACTTTTGGAAAAATATACTGATCCTGAATTTTCTTTTGAAAAAAATCTAGACGGTATTTTTAATGTTTATAAAAGTTTTGCAGCGCAATATCCTTATTTGATAAAATTAACAACTTATATTCAATTTTCGCCTCTTCCGCAAAACATTAAAAATTTGAGTTTTCAGCAATCGGAAGATTTCTTCAAATATATAATTTCGATTTTTACAAAATCAAATAAAGAGATTCCATCAATAAAAAAATCCGAAATTGAAATGCTGATTTTAAGCATGATTGCTCCGGTTGGAATGTTGATAGGAAGACATATTCTTTTGAAAAATGATGATGAAGATCTGGAAAAAAATCTAAAAAAATATTTTAAATTCTGGAAAAATCAAATCCTTAAAAATGAAAGGAAATCGGAGTAAATTTTATGTTCAGATATTTGCTGATTATTATGCTTTTTTCCTCAGCAATTTTTGCCCAGCAAAGAAATATAATATTTCTTACCTGGAATGATGTTGTTGGAAAATCGCTCGATCAAAATTTGCAATTAAAATCTAAAATGCTTGAATACGATGCTCAGAAATACGAAGTTTGGCGCGCTTATTCAAACTTTTTGCCAAGCATAAGATATCAAGGCGTTTCCGTAAATAATTTGGAATTACCCACAATTGTTTTTATGGGACAAAGTTTTACCATGGGAACAGATTACACATTTCAACATTCC
>CBDUBH010000115.1:0-8977 GCA_965365345.1 uncultured Melioribacteraceae bacterium | reverse complement strand
TTTAAAGATTATGCAATGCAAGTTATAAAAAATGCAAACGCTCTTTCAAATAAAATGATGGAATTAGGTTATGAAGTAGTTTCGGGAAGTACCGAAAATCATTTAATGCTTATCGATCTTTCAAATAAAAATATTACCGGAAAACAAGCGGAAAATACTTTGGGTGTTGCCGGTATAACCGTAAACAAAAATATGGTTCCTTTCGATACAAAAAGTCCTTTTGTTACTAGCGGTATTAGAATTGGAACTCCGGCTATGACAACTCGCGGAATGAAAGAAAATGAAATGCAAATTATTGCCGGCTTTATTGATAAAGCATTAAAAAATATTGATAATGAAAAAGAATTGAAAGGAATTGAAGAAGAAGTAAAAAAACTTTGTTCGCAATTTCCATTATATCCTGAATTAAGTAAATAATACACAGTTTATATTTGGAAACTAAAGAAATAAACGGGCAAGAAGAAGCCGAAATGTCATTTCTGGATCACTTGGAAGAACTCCGGTGGCGATTGATCTATTCTGCTGTAGGAGTTATTACAGGTGCGATTATCAGTTGGTTTTTTATAGATTATCTGGTTGCCGATCTTCTTCTTGCCCCGGCTTTTAAAGTCGGTTTAAAACTACAGAATTTACGTCCTTTTGGACAGCTTTTTTTGTACATGCAAGTTGCAATTGTTGCAGGTATAATTATAAGTCTTCCAAATTTAGTACTTCAACTTTGGCTTTTTATTTCTCCGGCACTGCGTAAAAATGAAAAAAAATATATTTCATTGATAGTTATTTTTACAACATTATGCTTTTTAGCCGGAATGGCTTTTGCATATTTCGTTATGCTTCCATTAACACTTTCATTTGCAACCGGTTTCGGTTCGCAGTTTATTGAAAATAATATTGCTATTGATGAATACGTCTCGATAATAGTTAGTATTATTTTGGGTGCAGGAATTGTTTTTGAATTACCAATGCTTTCTTTCTTTTTATCAAAACTCGGAATTTTAACACCCAAATTTATGAGAAAGTACAGAAGGCATTCTATAGTTATAATTATGGTGCTTGCTGCATTTCTTTCTCCGGGAACCGACCCTATTTCTCAAATAGTTCTGGCAATTCCTTTATTTTTATTGTATGAAATTAGTATATTTGTTTCAAAAATTTCACAACGGAAAAATTGAATAAGTCTAAACTTTCTGATATAAGTCAGCCGATAAAAAATGAATTGAATGAATTTAATGATTTATTTAAAAAATCATTGAAATCCAACGTCGGATTATTGGACCTTGTAACAAAATATATTTTAAAGCAGAAAGGAAAAAAGATAAGACCGCTTTTGGTACTTCTATCAGCAAAAGTTTCCGGTGGAATTACAGAGCGTTCCTATCGTGGTGCAACTTTAGTTGAATTGCTTCATACCGCCACTTTAATACATGATGATGTTGTTGATAATGCTGATACTAGAAGAAATTTTCCCTCAATAAATGCAGTTTGGAAAAATAAAATTGCCGTACTGATGGGAGATTATTTACTTTCGCGCGGACTAATGCTTTCAGTTGACGGAAATGATTTTGACTTTTTGAAAATCATTACCGGAGCCGTAAAAAGAATGTCGGAAGGGGAACTCCTTCAAATTAATAAAACGCGAAAACTAAATATTGATGAAGAAACATATTTCAGAATAATTTCAGATAAAACCGCTTCTTTACTTTCTACATGCTGCCAGATTGGTGCTTTAAGCGCAACTGAAAATCATGATTATCAAATTGCGATGAAAAATTTCGGTGAAAATATCGGTATCGCTTTTCAAATAAGAGATGATATTCTTGATTTTATAGGAACTTCCAGCGTTATCGGAAAACCTTTGGGCGGCGATATAAAAGAAAAAAAATTAACTTTACCGCTTATCTACGCACTAAAAAATTCAAGCAGTTCTGAAGTTTCAAAAATCAAGAAACTTATCAAAAGTGCACGCAAAAAAAATGAAGTAAAAGAAGTAATTGAATTTGTTAAAAGCAAAAACGGAATAGAATATTCACTTCAAGTTGCACTTGAATTTTCAAAAAAAGCAAAAGATAACCTCAAAATATTCCCGGACTCACCGGCAAAAACCTCATTAAATTTACTTGTTGATTTTATTAACGACAGAAAAAGTTAGTTCAAACCAAAATTATTTATTTTAAATTATTTTTATCTTTTCAAAAGTTGCATTTCATTCATAATTTCTATTTATTATAATAGATTACGATGTCTAAGGCACAGTTTGCAAATCTAATATTTAACTCACTTTGAATTTTTATAATGAATTTCAGTATCGGAAAAAGATTAAAAAATTTTTTGAAAATTAAGGTTTATTACTTTTCAAAAAAAATTAAAAACCTTTACCGTAAAAATGAAATTCAGGAAGGTGAAACTTCCGGATACAAAAGATGGTATTTTCCGAATGGGGCAATAAAAGCTGAATTTTATGTTATAAACGGAAAAGTTGAAGGAATTGCCAATCTTTTTTATGAATCGGGCGCCATTAAAGCAAAAGAATTTTATAAAGCCGATAAACTTAACGGACTTTCTAAATGGTATTATGAAAGCGGCGAACTTAAAAGTGAAAAATATTATAAAGATGGAATTTTAACTTCTTCTAAAGATTACGATAAAAACGGAAATGTTATTCTTCAATAAATAAATTTATATTGGAAAATTTTTAGTTCTAATATTTTATTTTACACAAAGAATTATTAAATTAAAATTTTGCAAAAAAGATAAAAGGTATTATTATATACACCATTATCTTTTTTAATTAGAGGTCAATCAAAATTTACAGGCAACAAATGAAAAAAACCGTTCTGGATTATACTCTGAAGGTAAGATTACCAATCACAATTTTTGTTATATTGTCTGCATTCGCAATAACATATTATGTTACAAGACCAATTAGAGATGGAGTTGGTTTCCAGCCCGATCAGCCAATTAATTTTTCGCACAAACTTCATGCAGGACAAATGGAAATTGATTGTCGTTATTGCCATAACGGAGTTGATAAAACCCGTCATGCTTTGGTTCCTTCAGTTTCAACTTGTATGAACTGTCACACGGTAGCGCGAAAAAATCAACCTGAAATTATAAAGCTCACCAAATATTATGAAGAAAATAAACCTGTACAATGGCAAAGAATTCATAAACTGGCTGAGTTTGCTTATTTCAATCACAGTGTTCATGTTAACAGAGGAATTGATTGTGCTAAATGCCACGGCGATGTAAAAAATATGGATAAAGTACAGCAAGTACAATCTTTTGCAATGTCGGTTTGTTTGGATTGTCACAGAAATCCGCATGATAAACTTCCCGAACTTCAAAAAGTAAATAACGGTCCTGATAATTGTTTTGCATGTCACCGTTAAAAGGAAAGAAAAATGGAAAGAGAAATAAAAAAATTAAGATCAATAAAAAGAAGAAATTTCTTTTCTGCAATTTCAAAAAGTGCTGCCGGTTTATTTATTCTGAATTTGTTTCCGGTAAAACTATTTGCAAGCGATAAATCAAAAATTGAAAATAAAAAAACTCAAAGTTCGATAAAAGTAAATATTCATCCTTTAGCAGTTAAACGGACTAAAAGAGGTTAAAACTGATGAGTAATTCTCAAAAAGAAAATCAAAACCAAACATATTGGACAACTTTAAAAGAATATCACAATGATCCTTCCACAGCAGAAGTAAAAGCTAATGAATTTATGAAAGGCGTAACCGATGAATTTGATATTTCGGAAATGCCCAAAGTTTCACGTAGAAAATTCCTTGCTTTGCTTAGCGCATCAGCCGCTTTTGCCGCAGCCGGATGTTCAGATTATTTTGAAAAAGGCGAAATCGTTCCTTACAATAACCGTCCGGAAGAAGTAATTCCCGGTATTGCAAATTATTATGCTTCAACTTGCAGCGGATGTGAACAGGCGTGCGGTATTTTAGTAAAAACGAGAGAAGGTCGTCCGATAAAAGTTGATGGAAATCCTGATCATCCTATAAATCAAGGAAAAGTCTGCAACATTGCTCAGGCATCAGTACTGAATTTATATGATCCATCAAGATTAAAAAAACCGCAAAAAAGATTAGGCGGAAGATTTATTGAAACATCATGGAATTCAGTAGATAAAGATGTTGTTGCCGGATTGCAAAAAGCTGTTTCCGAAAATAAAGAAATTGCATTGATAATTGAACCGGTTAGATCTCCCGCTTTCCAAAAACTGATAAATGATTTTTCGAAAGTGTATCCTACCGCAAAAATTTATTCTTATAATTTTTCAACAGGTGGAGCTGCAAAAAATGCTCTCGAGAATCCGAGAAATATCAGTTTTGATAAAGCAAAAGTTATCGTTTCATTTGATTCTGATTTCCTTTACGGTGAGGGTAATTTTATTGAAAATGCAAGAGCTTTTGTTAAAGGAAGAAATGCAGGTGATCTGAATAATTTTAACAGACTCTACGTTATTGAAGGCGGAATGAGTTTGACCGGAATGAATTCCGATTACAGAATCAGATTAAGACCGGATGCTCAATTACAATTTATTAATTTGATTCAAAATTCAATGAATGGAAATTCAGCCGGACTTCAGCAATTTGCTTCGGCTCATAAAATTGATATTAAAGTTATAGAGCAGCTTTTAAAAGATATTCAACAATACAGAAATAAAACTGCTTTTGTAGCAGGAAATCATTTACCGGAAGAAGTTCATATTGCAGTAAATCAAATGAATCAAAACAGCAATGAAGTGTTTTCTGATATTGATAATATTGAGTATTTCAGAAATTCTTCAATAGAAGATTTGAATGAGCTTACCGGAAAAATGAAAAATAATTCTGTTGGCGCCGTAATAATTATGGATTCAAATCCAGTATATCATCTTCCGCAAGATTTTGATTTTTCAAATTCATTAAAAAATGTTCCTTTAACCGTTACACTTTCCGAATATGAAAATGAAACTTCGGTAAATTCAAATTATGTTTTACCAATTAATCACATGCTTGAATCATGGGGTGATTATAATGCAAGAAAAGGAATTTACAGTCTTCAACAACCTGTAATTGCTCCATTGTATGATACAAGACAAAAAGAAGCAGTTTTATTGAACTGGCTGAATGAAAATCCCGGCGCTTACAAAGAAAATATTTATCATGAATATTTGATGAACAGCTGGAATGAATCCGGATTTACTACCGGAACATCATTAACACCGCAAAAATTCTGGTATTCGGCTTTAGAAGCAGGAGTTGTTCAAACCGAACAAAAACAAGTCAATGCGATCCAAAATCAACAACAGTCACAAGTAAATTATAATAGAAATATTACTCCTACAAATGATTATGTTGTTCAATTACGTGAAAGTTATTCTGTAGGTAACGGAAAATTTGCAAATAATGGAATGCTTCAGGAATTACCTCATCCAGTTACAAAAATTGTTTGGGATAATTATGCTTCAGTTTCTCCGGATACTGCAAAAGATTTAGATGTTGACAGCAACGATTTAGTTGAAATTACGATTGAAAACAGGAAGCAGAAATTTCCGGTTTTTGTTCAACCAGGAATGGCTGATAAAGTTATTTTAATTGAAACCGGATATGGAAGAACTAATGCAGGAGCCGTTGCAAATAATGTAGGTGTAAATGCGAATGTACTTATGTCAAAAAATTTCCAACTTTCACCGGTTCTTTATAATAACGCAAAAATTACTAAAGTTGATGGAAAATATGAACTTGTTTCAACATCTGAACATCACAGATTAGATGATGAGTTTTTATTGGATGTTCATAAAAAACGTCATATAATTCGTGAAGGAAACCTTCAAAATTACAATCCTGATGATCCGAATTATTTAAATGCCGGAGATAGAGTTCATAAAAGTTTGCATAAACTTGCTGAATTTACTAAAGAAGGTGTTAAATGGGGAATGGGAATTGATCTTAATAAATGTATTGGCTGCAGCGTTTGTGTAACTTCCTGCAACGTTGAAAATAATATTCCGGTTGTAGGTAAGGATCAAGTTGATCGCGGTCGTGAAATGCATTGGTTAAGAATCGACCGCTACTATTCAGGTACTCCAAACAATCCTGAAGTTGCAACTCAACCGATGCTCTGCCAGCATTGTGATACAGCTCCCTGTGAAAATGTTTGTCCTGTTGTGGCAACAACTCACAGTGAAGATGGATTGAACCAAATGGCTTACAACAGATGTGTTGGAACAAGATATTGCTCTAACAACTGTCCTTATAAAGTAAGAAGATTTAATTTTTATGATTTCAGAGATAATTTTGAAGATGGTTATTACAATCAGCAACCATTTAATTTGGTGAATAATCCTGAAGTTACAGTTAGATCACGCGGTGTTATGGAAAAATGCACTTTTTGTATTCAAAGAATTATGCAGGCAAGAGAAGATGCAATTGAGCAAGGGCGTCCGTTACGTGGTTCAGATGTAGTAACTGCTTGTCAGTCAGCTTGTCCAACAGATGCAATTGTATTTGGCGATACAAACGATCCAAATTCTTCGGTGTCAAAATACAGAGAACATAATTTGGCTTATCATGTTTTAGATGAAATAAACACAAGACCAAATGTAACCTACTTGGCTAAATTGAGAAATACCAATTCGGAGGGAAACGGTGAGCATTGATTATTCAAAAGAGGTTTCTACGATTGAAGGTAGGCCTTCATTAAAATCGATTGATGATATTATTGCGGCTCCGCTTGATAGTAAACCGGATAAAAAATATTACATCGCTTTACTAATAACACTTTCGATGTTCGGAATAGGTGCAATATCAATCGCATTGTCTTTTTATTACGGAACCGGACTTTGGGGAAATAATCAACCGGTAGGTTGGGGATTTCCTATAGTTAACTTTGTATTTTGGGTAGGTATTGGTCACGCAGGAACCCTGATTTCGGCAATTCTATTTTTATTCAGACAAAAATGGAGAACAGGAATTGCGAGATTTGCTGAAGGTATGACAATATTTGCAGTTATGACCGCCGGAATATTCCCTGTAATTCACGTAGGTAGACCTTGGCTTGTAACTTATTTGCTTCCGCATCCAAATCAACATGGACTTTGGGTAAATTTCATATCACCTTTATTATGGGACGTGTTTGCTGTATCAACATATTTTACTGTTTCATTGATCTTTTGGTATGTAGGACTTATTCCTGATTTTGCAACATTACGTGACAGAACTTCCCAAAAAATTAAGAAATTTATTTATTCTGTTTTCAGTTTGGGTTGGAGACATTCAAACAGACATTGGCATCATTATGAAATGGTGTATTTGATTCTTGCCGGATTTGCAACTCCGCTTGTACTTTCGGTTCATACAATTGTAAGTTTTGACTTTGCAGTTTCGGTTTTACCGGGCTGGCACACTACAATTTTCCCGCCTTACTTTGTTGCCGGTGCGGTATTTTCCGGATTTGCAATGGTGCAAAATGTTTTGATCTTTATTAGAAAAATTTTCAATTATGAGCATATTATTACATTAGATACTTTAGAGAAAATGAATAAGATCATTCTACTTACTGGTTCAATGGTTGGTTATGCTTACGCAATGGAATTTTTTATTGCATGGTATAGTGGGAATCCTGCTGAACAATTTGTTTTTGTTAACAGAGCATTTGGTCCTTATGCCTGGGCTTATTGGATAATGGTTACTTGCAATGTAGTTTTTCCTCAATTATTCTGGATTAAAAAAATTAGAAGAACAATTCCCTTAATGTTTGTAATTGCAGTTTTAGTAAATGTTGGAATGTGGTTTGAACGTTATGTAATTACAGTTACATCACTTTCAAGAGATTTCTTGCCATCAAGCTGGGATTATTATAAACCCACAATAGTTGATTTTGGAATTCTGATTGGAAGTTTCGGTTTCTTTTTTACCTGGCTTTTGTTATTTACAAAATCTTTACCAGTTGTTTCAATTGCAGAAGTAAAAGCTGTAATAGAAGGAGCTCAGCCTTCGCATCATGAAGCTGAACCGCTATTGGAAGAAGGAGTTCAACATGGAAAATAAAGTTTTGTACTCTGTAACCGGAATTTTCAATACACCTGATGAAATAATTCACGCAGCAGAAAATGTAAGTGATTCCGGATATACAAATTATGATGTGAATACTCCTTACCCGATTCACGGAATGAGCAAAGCAATGAAAATTCCGGCTTCAAAATTGGGATACGTTGCTTTGGTTGTTGGACTTTCCGCATTGCTAGGTGCATTTATACTTATGTGGTATATTTCGGATATCAATTATCCGCAAATAATTGGAGGCAAACCTCATTTTTCACCTCCTGCATTTGTACCGATCTTATTTGAAATAACTGTACTTTCGGCTTCAATTGCTACTGTATTGGCAATGCTCTTTTTCTTTTTCAAACTTCCAAATAATTCTCATCCTTTGCATGATACTGATTATATGAAAAAGGTATCATCAGATAAATTCGGAATTAGTATTCAAGCAACCGATCCTAAATTTAATTTAATAGAAGTTAAAGGATTATTAACGAATTTAGGTTCAACCGATATTCAGGAAATTTATTATGATGAAGAGGAAGTCTCTACTGTAAATAAAGTCTTTGAACCGAAATTCATAATCTTTTTAACTGTAGTTTTCTTTTTAACATCAGGAGTGATTTACTTTGCATTTAATGTAATGCAATTTATGACTCCGTTTAATTTTATGATGGATCAGTTCAAAATTTATCCGCAGGAAAAATCACAATTTTTTGCAGATGGATTTGGTATGCGAAATCCAGTTGAAGGAACTGTTGCTAAAGGTTTCCTTCCTTATGAATTCGTCGGCAGACAGGAAGATGCTGCTAAAACTTTGAAAAATCCTTTGTTGCCAACAGTTGCAAATCTGCAAAAAGGAAAGATGGAATATAATACTTTCTGTAGCCCGTGCCACGGTTATCATGCTGAAGGTGACAGCAGACTTCGCGGACAATATCCAA